>CAXSIB010000190.1:0-6514 GCA_964237095.1 uncultured Actinomycetales bacterium | reverse complement strand
GGGCCTCCACGCTGCGGGCCGGCGGGCCGGCACCCGACCGGCCGGGTGCCGCGCCCGGGCAGGGGTCCGGCGTCGGGCAGGGGTCCGGCGCCGGGCGGGTCACCCGCCGGTCGGTGGCCTAGGGTCGCGGCCAGCGGTGCGGGGTCCCGCCGGACCCCGCACCGCCTCTCTCCGCCGCCAACCCTGTGCCGGTGCGGTCGCCGCTACCCTGCGCCGGTGGCGGGACGGGGCGCGGCGGCCACCATGTCCGACGTGGCCCGCCTCGCGGGCGTCTCGCAGTCCACGGTGTCCCTCGTCGTCAACGGTCACCCGGGCCGGGTCGGGGCGGACACCCGCGGCCGGGTGCTCGCCGCGATCGAGGAGCTCGGCTTCCGGCCCAACCTGACCGCCCGGGGCCTGCGCCTGTCCTCGACCGGCACCCTCGGGCTGGTCACCGACCTGATCGCGTCGTCGCCGTTCGCGGGCCCGATCGTGTCCGGCGCGCAGGCGCTCGCCTGGTCCCACGACCAACTGCTGCTCGTGGTCAACACCGACGGCGACGAGGACCTCAAGGTCGCCGCCGTGCAGGCCCTGCTCGACCGGCGGGTCGACGGCCTGCTGTACGCGGCGATGGCCTGGCAGGAGGTCCGGCTGCCGGCGACGTTCCGGACGGTGCCGTCGCTGCTGGTGAACGCGTGGGCCGCCGACGGCCACCCGGCGGTCACCCCGGCGGAGGTCGAGGGCGGCCGGCTCGCCGCCCGGGCAGTGGTCGAGGCCGGGCACCGCCGGATCGCCCTGATCGGCGGCCTCGCGTCGAGCGCGGCGGCCGTGGAACGCGAGCAGGGGTTCCGGGAGTGCCTCGCGGCGGCGGGCATCGCGCCCGTCGACGCCTGGATCAGCGGGGGCCCGTGGGACATCGAGTCCGGGTACCGCCGGGCGTCGGCCCTGCTCGACCGGGACGGCCCCGCCGACCGGCCGACGGCGGTCGTCTGCGGCAACGACCTGGTCGCGGTCGGGGTGGTCACCGCGTGCCGGGACGCCGGGCTCCGGGTCCCGGACGACGTGTCGGTGGTCGGGTACGACGACCAGCCGATCCTCGCGTCGCAGTTCCGCCCGGGCCTCACCACCGTGTCGATCCCCCACGACGCCCTCGGACGGGCCGCGGTGAGCGCGCTGATGACGTCGCTCGGGACGGGGCGGCCGCCGGTCGGGACCCGCATCGGCGGGGTCCTGGTGCGGCGCGGGTCGGTCGGCCCCCCGCCACCGGCGCCCCGGTGACCGTCTCGGCTTGACGAACCGGGTCGGGTCCTCCAACGTCATACGAATGACGACGGAGATCCGGTGACGACCGCCGCCCCACAGCTGGCGGCCGCGAGAGACTCGACGCCCCACCTGAACTGGGTGGGCGAGCGCCCCGGCCGGCTCACGGCCGAGGAGGCCGCCGAGCTCCGGGCCCGGCACGGGACGGCCCGGCGCACCGGGGAGTGGGGTGCGCTCGCGGTGGCCCTGGACGGCCACCGAGCGGCCGGGATCGCCCAGACCCGGCTCGGGCTGGCGCTCGGGGTGTCCGCCAGCCACGTCCACGACCTGGTGCTCGACCACCTGCCCGCCGGCCACGAGCCCGCGCCGGTCCGCGACTGGAGTGCCGGGGACTGGGTCACCACCGCCGTCGCCGCACGGCTGCTCGACATCGACTCGGCGCGGCTCAGCCAGCACCGGCCCGAGGCCGACGGCGCCGCCCTGACCTGCAAGGCCGGGCCCCGCCGGGTCTGGCACGCCCCGTCCCTCGCCGCGTGGTGGGTGGCCCTCACGGGGGCGTCGGCCGAGCGGCGGGCCCGGGCGGGGGTCCGGGTCGGCGGCGGGTGACCGCGGGGTGCAGAGTGCCCGGGTGGACCTCTACATCCTGCTCGGCTTCCTCGTCGTCTTCCTGATCACGATGGCGATCGGCTTCGTCCAGCGCTGGTGACACCCGCCGCCACGGCGGGTCGCGGCGGCCGGCCCTGGGCGGCCACCGCGGAAACCGCTCGACATCGGCAGCGGCCGTGGCCAGGCTCGGCCGGGTGACCTCGCTGATCTCCCACACCTCGTTCGACAGCCTCGACGCCCAGGCGATGTCGGTGTTCTGGGGCCGGGTGCTCGGTTTCGCCGAGGACCCCGCCGACCCCAACGAGCCGGGGCACGAGGAGTGCATGATCTTCTCCGCCGACGGCACCCGGCGGCTGCTGTTCATCGAGGTGCCGAACGCCAAACAGGTGAAGAACCGGCTGCACCTGGACCTGCGGCCCGCGGACGGCACGCGCGAGCAGGAGCTCGAGCGCCTGCTCGGGCTGGGCGCCGCCGTCGTCGCCGACCGGCGGCGCCCGGACGGGTCGGGCTGGGTCGTGCTCGCCGACCCGGAAGGCAACGAGTTCTGCCTCCTGCGTCCGGACGCCGCGGCCGCCGTCCCGGCCTGAGTCGTCGGTCCCGGCTCGAGTGCTCGGTCCCCGCTCGAGTCCCCGGTCCCGGCTGGAGTCCTCAGTCCCCGGCGGCGGCCCGGGCGGCGGCCGCCACCCGACCCCGGTACCCGACCCACCACTCCCGGTCCCCGGGAGCCAGGTTCTCCTGGCCGCGGCGCACCCCGGCCGCGCCGTCGACGAGCTCCCGGACGATGTCGGCGTGGCCCGCGTGCCGCTGGGTCTCGGCGACGAGGTGGACGAGGACCGTGTGCAGGGACACGGACCTGCGGCCCTCGGGCCACCACGGGACCGAGCCGGGCGAGTCCAGCTCGAGGTCGGCGACCGTGGCGTCGGAGTGCACCCACACCCGGTGGTAGAGCCCGACGACGTCCTCGCGGGACTCCTCGGCGGTGGCCCACATGTCCGCGTTCGGCTCGGCGTCCGCCGCCGCCCACGGCAGCGGCTCCGGGAAGGGCCGCCCGAAGACCTCGCCGAGGTAGCCCGCGTCGACGCCGGCGAGGTGTTTCACCAGTCCCAGCAGGTTGGTCCCGGTCGGGGTCAGCGGTCGGCGGACGTCGTGCTCGGACAGGCCGTCGAGCTTCCACAGCACGGCCTCGCGCCCGCGCTGGAGGTAGGACTGCAGCTCGGCCTTCGCCGGGGATCCGGTCATCCCCGTACCCTTCCACCCGGACCGGACCGCCCGGGGCGGCGGCCGGGCCGTGACGTCGGACCGTGACCCCCGGTGGCGTCGCGTGCCACCGGGGGGACGGGCGGCGGGAGGCCGGGGTGGTCGAGGAGTCGGTGCTGGAGTGGCTGCTGGACAGCGATCCCGGGCTGCGCTGGCAGGTGCTGGCCGACGTGGCCCACGCTCCGGCCGGGGTCGTCGCCGCGGAGCGTTCACGGGTCGCGGCCGAAGGCTGGGGGGCGCGGCTGCTGGCGCTGCAGGGACCGGACGGGCAGTGGGACGGCGGCGCCTACTTCCCCGGGTCACCGCGACCGGCCGACCTCACCGGCCCCGGCCAGCCGTGGACCGCGACCGCGTGGAGCCTGCAGCTGCTGCGCCTCCTCGGTCTCGACCCGGCGAGCCCGCCGGCGCGTCGTGCGGTCGCGGCGGTGCACGCGTACAGCCGGTGGGAGCACGACGGCGAGCCGTTCTTCGCCGGCGAGGTCGAGCCGTGCATCAACGGCCTGCCGCTCGCGATCGGCGCGTACTTCGGGCAGCAGGTGCAGGAGATCGTCGACCGGCTGCTCACCGAGCAGCTCGAGGACGGCGGCTGGAACTGCGAGGCCGAGCGTGGGTCCACCCGGTCGTCGTTCCACACCACCATCGCGGTGCTCGAGGGCCTGCTGGAGCACGAGCGGGCCACCGGGGGCACCGCCGCGGCGACCGCCGCCCGGCGCCGCGGCCAGGAGTACCTGCTGGAGCGGGGACTCCTCCGCCGCGTCTCGACCGGTGCGCTGATCGACGAGGGGTGGCTGCGGTTCTCGTTCCCGCCGTACTGGTACTACGACGTCCTGCGGGGCCTCGACCACCTGCGCGCCGCGGGCGCCGAGCCGGACCCGCGGACGGCCGAGGCGGTCGCGGTCGTCCGGGCCGCCCGTCGGCCCGACGGCCGCTGGCCCGTGCAGGACCGGCACCCGGGTCGGGTCCTGGTCGAGGTGGACGGGGAGCCCGGGGAGCCGAGCCGCTGGAACACCCTGCGTGCGCTGCGGGTCCTGGAGTGGGCGGGGCCGGCCGCCGCCGGACCCGGCTGACCGGGGCGGGCTGCACCGGAGCCGCCCGGCGTGTGGGTCCACTCGTCCCCCATCGACGTGGACGAATGTGCTCGGAACGAACGTGCTCGGAACGAACATGCTCGGAACGAACGTGTTCGTGTACGGTTCGGACCATGACGTCGATCCCCGCCCCGGCCAGCCGCCGCGAACGGCCCGCCAAGCAGGCGCTCAGCCGGCCGGCGCTCGTCGCGGCGGCGATGGCGGTGCTGCGGTCCGAGGGCCTCGACCGGGTGACGATGCGCCGGCTCGCGCAGGAGCTCGACACCGGCGCGGCGTCGCTCTACGTCTACGTGCGCAACACCGCCGACCTGCACGCCGCGGTGCTCGACGAGCTGCTGGCCGAGGTCGACCTCGGGCCGGCCGCGGCGGTCGCCCCCGCCGGTGAGTGGCGGAAGCGGATCACCGCGGTCCTCGGCTCCTACACGGCAGTCCTCTTCGGCGAGCCCGGCCTCGCCCGGTCGGCGCTGGTGACGCGGCCGTCCGGACCCCACTACCTGGCCCTGGTCGAGGATCTCCTGTCCCTGCTGGCCGCCGGGGGGGTACCGGGCGACCGCGCCGCCTGGGCCGTCGACCTGCTGCTGCTCTTCGCGACCACGACCGCGGCCGAGCAGGGCACGCGGTCGCGGGCGATCGACGCCCGCGACGAGGAGGACGCCGCCGCGGCGGTCCTGCTGTCGGTCTCGCCCGACACCCACCCGCACATCGCCGGCCTGGGCGCCGAGCTCCTCTCCGGTCCCGGGGAGGACCGCCTCGCCTGGGGCTTCGCCGTGCTCCTCGCCGGCATCGAGGACACCCCCCGCCCGGACCGGACACCCGCCGGTGGGAGCGGCACCCGCCGGCCCACCTGATCCATCGACCACCCACCCGACCTCCGACCACCCCGCCGGCCACCCGACCGAGCACCGTCCGCGGGCAGAGCTGTGCCCTGACCCGGATCAGCCTTCCCTCGACCCACTCCAGGAGACCCTCATGACCTCGTCCACCGCCGCGACCACCGCCACCACCACCGCCGGCCCGACCACGACCGGACCACCGGCGGCCGTCCCCGGCGTCGACCCCACCCGGCTGACCGGCCGGTTGCGCGCGATCCTCGCCGTCGTCCTGATCGCCGACGTCCTGGACCTGATGGACTCCACGATCACGAACATCGCCGCCCCCACGATCGTCCGCGAGATCGGCGGCGGGGAGTCGCTGATCAAGTGGCTGGGCGCGAGCTACGCCCTCGCCCTCGGGGTCCTGCTCGTGGTCGGCGGCCGCCTCGGTGACCGCTACGGCAAGCGCCGGCTGTTCCTCACCGGGCTCGTCGGGTTCGTCGCCGCCTCGGCCGTCTGCGGGCTCGCCGTCGACCCGGTGGTGCTCATCGCCGGCCGGCTCGTGCAGGGCGGTTTCGGCGCGCTGCTGATCCCGCAGGGCATCGGGATCCTCATCGCCTCCTTCTCGCGCGAGCAGATCCCCCGTGCGGTCAGCGCGTTCGGGCCCGTGCTGGGCGGATCGGCCGTCCTCGGCCCGATCGTCGCCGGCTTCGTCATCCACGCGGACCTCGCCGGCCTCACCTGGCGCCCGGTGTTCCTGCTGAACATCGTGATCGGGACCGTCGGGTTCGCCGCCGCCCTGCGGGTCCTCCCCCACGACGAGCCCACCAGCACAGTCCCGATCGACGTGCCGGGTGCCGTGCTGCTCGGCGGCGCGATGCTCGGCCTGGTCTACGGCCTCATCCAGGGTTCGACCGACGGCTGGACCGCGGTACCGGTCGCCGCCCTGGCCGCCGGGCTCGTGCTGTTCGGGGGCTTCTGCGTCCGGCAGCGGTTCGCCGCCGACCCGCTGATCATCCCGTCCCTGCTGCGCAACCGGGGCTTCACCGCCGGGCTCCTGCTGGGGCTGGCCTTCTTCGCCGCCGTCAACGGCCTCGCCTACGTGTTGTCCCTGTTCTTCCAGACCGCGCTGGGACTCAGCCCCGTCCGGGCCGCGATCGGCCTGTCCCCGCTGATGGTCGGCATCATCGTGGCGTCGTTCGCGGGGCGGCCGCTCATCGCGACCCTCGGCCGCCGACTCGTGGTGATCGGGCTGGGGCTCACCCTCGCCGGTGCGGCCGGTGTGTGGGCGACCGTGCTGGCCGAGGGGATCACGGTCGGCGTCTGGGCCCTGTCCCCGTCGATCGTCGTGCTGGGGCTCGGGATGGGCGCGTGCTTCAGCAGCATCTACGACATCGCGATCGGTGATGTCGACCCGGCCGAGGCCGGCAGCGCGAGCGGCGCGCTGAGCGCCGTGCAGCAGCTGGCCGCCGCCATCGGGTCCGCGGTGGTCACCAGCGTCTACTTCACCCA
>CAXSIB010000189.1:0-6545 GCA_964237095.1 uncultured Actinomycetales bacterium | reverse complement strand
ACCGGCTGAGCTGTCACCCCCACAAGACAGCGAAGCACCCGATCCGGTTCCACCCAGAAGCACCACATCTCGCTGGTGACCCGGCTCACGCCAACAGCTGGGAGTGCCTCGTCAGCCGACTCAATGGCCCGTGCCGTCGCTGGTCCGGTCGCCGGCCCAGACCTCCGCTGTGGTGCTCGCGAGCCCATCTCTCGGCCGACGCGGCGGCGGCTGTCTAACAGGCCCGACCACAGAGAACACCGCGTCGAGGTCATGCTTCCACGCGACCTTCCACGAGCACCCGGTCGGGCACCCGTAGTCCGACGCGGCCGGTCACCACGGCCCGCGCGACGACCAGCGGTGGGGACGAGGCCGACCGATGGGAAGTCCGCGGTCACCCGGGACACCGGGTACGAGCTGTGGCTATGGGCCCTCGCCGACCACGTCCGCCGCGGCGCCCCGCTCACCCCGGCCCTGCGGAGCGGTGCCACCCGTGCCGTCGACCATCTCACCGGTGTAAGCGGCCGCCTAAGTTCCGCCGACAGAACCGGCCGTCCCGGTCCCGCCCTCCACCACCGAGCTGGGTGCGGTGGCTGCCGGGCTCCGCGACGCCGCCGCCCTCGTCGCCAACCCCGCCGCGGGTGAGCTTGCCGATCAGCTGCGGACCCGGCTCGCCGGACCCGGGCACACCCTCGCCGGCGGGCTGATCCGCGGCCCCGGAGACCCTCGGGTCGCCGCCGCCCTGCTGTGGCTCGGGATCCCCTTTCGAGTCGTGCCCGCCGGCGGTGAGCTGTACCGGACCACCCTGGCGCGGGTCCACGACGAACTCTGGGGTCCCTGGCGGCGGGGTCCGCCGCTACCAGGGCGACACCTACTACGGCGGCGGCCAATGGATCCCGCACACCGCGGCCCTCGGCTGCGCCCTCTACGCCACCCACAACCCCAGCCCCGCCCGTCAGCTGCTCACCTGGATCAAAAGCACCGCCACCACCGGCGGGCACCTCCCCGAGCAGGTCCCCGACCGGGTCCAGTCCCCGCACCTGCTCGAGCGCTAGACCGTTCGGTCGGGGCAACCCCCGACGCCGAGCCTGTGGTCGCACGCGACACACGTCGTCCTCGCCGCCGAGCTCACCAGCCGACCCTGATCGCAGCACGGACGAACCCGCTGTACCCCCCATAGGGGACTGCATCGTTGGTCCCGGAGCGCGACCAACTCGACCAGCTCGGGGCGTGCAACCGCCCGATCAGTACCAGCTCTACGGGCCGTCGAGCACCGCCTTGGTCACCGACTTCCGCGTCTGAACGTGTCACGTCGCACCGCGATTCACTCGACTACTTCTCTAGCGCTGGCTTCCCAGTCAACTTTGTAAACTTTTCGGCAGTCGAACATTCACGCACGAGCTTTTCGATGTAGGCGGGCTTGTACCCGTAATCGTGATGCCTCCTGTCGTACGTGCAGAACTGCTCCAGGGTCTCCTCCGGGTGTGCGGCCCCCGTTCGAGGGCGCACCCCGAGTGTCTTCCAAGCCCGCTGAAAATCATCCGAAGTAAATCGGTAGGCGACTCTTCTCTGAACCTCCCTGACGACCTGAGTCGGCCTGAGCTCGTCGAGGTTGGCGACGTTGCGCTCGCGGACCTTGGTGACGACCACACCTTGCCGCCCGAGCTCCTCGAGGACTCGACGCTGGTCAGGAGTCAGGTCGTCATCGCGGGTGTACCGGATCGTAAGTGCCGCCGGATCCTTCGGGGCGAGTTCTTGGAACACCCGCAGCCGCAGCTCGTAACGGGGGTCGCCACTGACCAACGGGTCAAGACCTGCCTGATAGTCGGCGAGGAAGGTCCGCAGCGCCGCCGGCAGCGCCTTCCGCAGCTGGAGAAGGGCCTTCTCGCCTTCGGTGGTAAATGACCCGACGAAGACCGGAAACCGCAGCCGGGTCGCTAAGCTGACCTTGAGGCCGAACTGAGTGGTGAGCTCGGCCTCGTAGTTAAGGAGAAGTGCCTGGGCGTGTCCGCTCACGCTCTCGGACAGCGCCCGTTGGGTCCGGGCGAACCGGTGCTCGATCATGTTCCGCAGGCCGATGAAGAACTCGAGATTCGCCCTGACAGGCTCTTGGGGGAGCGGCCACCGGCTCCGGACACTCCGGGACAGCTCCCACCGTTTCGGCTCGCCGTCCCGCTTGTCGAGACGACGAGGGGTGCCGCTCAGCCAGTACCGGTAGTCGGTGCCGTCACGGGTGAACTCCGCGTGCAAGAGATACAGCCAGGCGAGGTGCATATGGACGGCGAAGCCCTCGAACGCCCGCCGCTCGGCCGGGTCGTTGTACAGACGAACCGCCAGCGAGGCCTCGTCGCGGGAAGCGTGGACCATCGGCCAGTGTTTCTGCGGACGGGCCACCGCAGCCTCCTCTGACGACGACCGCTGTAGATGCAGTTGAGATCACTCCAGACGAGACCGCAACCCGACCGGGCGGAGCCGTCGGATCTGCTTGGTCGCGCGGTCGTCGGGACCTCGCCTCTAGTCAGGGACGTCGTCGACGGAGACCCCGGCGCCACTGGGCGACGGATCGGCAGTAGTCCCCTCCTTAGGGTCTATAACCTCGGCTTTGGCCTGAACTTTTGCCCGAGCCTTCACTAGGTCCAGTCCATAGAAGATCAGCGAAGCTAATGCAATCGCCAAACCGACAAAGTCTAGAGCGACCAGCGAAGGACGGAAGTACTTCAATGCGGCGCCGACGTTGAGCGCAAGGCTAAATAGGATCAAGGCACCTGCAACCGAAGCACCCGCGAAGCCGCCATAGCGAATAGTCTGTCCGTCTGCCAATAGAGTCTCGTCGAATACAGCAGCTCTACCTAGCCGCTCGGCTAACCGTGCCTCATGGTGTTGAGCGAGCGTGGTGTGCGTGATAGATTGCCGAGAGTAGTTAATCCAAACACCAAATGACGAGCAGATAATAAATGGGATAGTAATATAGACAGTAGGTCGTACATTCGTGAAGTGAGCAGCAAATACCAGTAGTGCCGTGATCGTGGTGATCGTGAGCTGCAGTATCTGCAGTCCCGACCGAAGATACTGATGAGAACCTTCGTGCAGATGGACGATCCATCTAAAACGGTCCTCTAACTCGATCTGGTCGCGCTCGGACAACTCGGACGCGTTGGGTTCAGTACCGGCGAGCGGCCCGACTTCGCCATCGCTCGGTCGGCCGGATGGTCTAGGTCGCTTGCCGCTGGAAACCACGAGATACCCTTCTACCGGGCGAACTGGTGCCGACCACCGTGCCACCCCGGGCGATCACTTCGCTAGACGCAACGGCGCCAAACACAACTCCATCCTCAACAAGGGCACCTCGACCTGCCCTGTCATGCATAACTGTACTTATCCACCACAAGTGCGCCGGTCCCCCAGCCGGTGGCCGTGCATCAGCTGTGGTGCCCCAGCCGAGACGGCCGTGTGGGCGGTCGTCTTGTGGTCTAGGACGGACCCGTCTCGAGGCGGTCGTCTGCACCTCGGTCAGCGAGTTGTGGAACGCCGTCCCCACGGGCAGCGTCACAGTGGGGTCGGGTCGGTCGTCGCGGGAGTCGAGTGGTCGGGAGGGTCGATGGGACATCGCCGGTCACCGGCAGTCTTGCCCGTAGTGGTGGCGGTCGTCGCGGCGGCCGCTGGCTGTACGGGGACGGCCCCGGCCCGCTACACGGCGGTCCCGCGGATGAACGGAGTCCGGACCGCCGCCGGCGGTCGGCAGCTGGTCGTGACCTACCTCGGCGGGGGCTGCGACATCGCAGCGAAGACCCACGTCAGCGAGACCGCCACGGTCGTCACGGTGACCGCCGCCATCGGCACCACCGGCGCCAACTGCGCCACGCTGGGCATCCCCCGGGCGCTGTCGTTCGTTCTGCCCGAACCGTTCGGACACCGGTTGTTCCGCAACGGACCACGGGGCTCGGAGATCACCGTCTTCGACGGCTCCCTGCTGGGGACCCCGGCGTGGCTGCCCACCGGCTACCACCAGATCACCGACTTCCAGTCCGCTGCTCCGAACGGCAGCTGGAGCCGGTCATGGCGGGGGGCTGCCACCTACACCGACCCCGACCTGACCCTGACCATCGGCCCACACCCGCTCAGGGCACCGCTGGGCACCCCGGTGCCCGGCCGCTACCGGGTCGGAACGGCGACCGCGACTCTCACCCGGTACACCGCCGGGAGCCGGCTATCGCTGCAATGGACCGCACCCGGCACACACACCTACCGCGACCTGACCACCACGACGTTCACCCCGTCGAAGGCGTTCAGTGTGGCGACCCTGCTTCGGGTCGCGGCCAGTGTGCCCGACTGACAACCGGACTCGGTGGTGCACAACTCTTCGTTACACAGCGGGCCCTTACCAGCGTCCTCCCCGGAATGCGGTCGCCGCTACGGAGCTTTCCCGGACTACGCACTCGGCCCCCGTGTCGCTTCGGAAGAGGCGACGGAGGCGGTCGATAACGGACAACCAAGCGAACAACCCACTCGCCCACCCGGGTCCGGCCATGGTGGAAAGCTCTAAGTATCACCGCAGGCGGGGCGAGGGTCCCCCATGTCCCGGGTGACCGTAGTGCCGGGTTTCCACGAAGCAGCTCCGTCGGCAGCGCCGCCTGCACCAGGCCACTGCAGCAGCGCCCCACCCGGCCCATCCCGTCAGAATCGGACGGTGAACGCTGACCGCTCACCGGGGTCGGCCGGTCCGGACGGCGTCGATGGGAGTTGGTCACCCGGACAGCTGTGCGCCATCCGGACGTCATCTGAAGTGGCGAGGATCGGGCGATGCGCGTGGTGGTCGTCGGTGGCGGGATCCTCGGCACGATGCACGCCCTGGCGGCCCACCGCCGAGGCCACGAGGTCGTGCAGCTCGAACGGGAACAGGCGGCCCGCGGGGCGTCGGTCCGCAACTTCGGCCTGATCTGGGTCAGCGGCCGCGCGCCCGGGGCCGAACTCGAGCTCGGGCTGCGGTCTCGGGCCCGGTGGGAGCAGGTCGGGCACGACGTGCCCGGCGTCGGTTTCCGGGCCCGAGGGTCGATTACCACCGCCGAGACGGCGGACGAGCTCGCGGTCCTGGCTGGCGCCGCCGCGATGGCCGACGCGCCCGCGCGGGACTTCGAGCTGCTGGACCCCGCGGGGGTGGCGGCGGTGAACCCGGGGATGGCACCGGCTGTGCGGGCCGGGAACCTCCTCGGCGGGCTGTGGTGCCGCACCGACGCGATCGTCGAGCCCCGCTCGGCGACGGCCGCTGTCCAGTGCTGGCTGACCGACCACGGCCGCTACGAGCTGCGGCCCGGCCGGTGCGCGGTCTCCTTCGCCGACCACGCGGTCCGCGACCAGACCGGCGAGGTCCATCGGGGCGACCTCGTGGTGGTGTGCACCGGCGCCGACCACCGCGGGATCGCGGGAGCGCACCTCGCCACGGCCCCGGTCCGCCGGGTCCGGCTGCAGATGCTGCAGACCGAGCCGTTCCCCACCGAGCTGACCACCTCGGTCGCCGACGGCAACTCCCTGCGCTACTACCCGGCCTTCGCCGGCGCCGGCCGGGACGCGCTGCACGTCGCCTCGGCGATGACCACCCGCTGGCACAGCCAGCTGCTCCTGGTTCAACGCCTCGATGGCAGCCTCACCATCGGCGACACCCACGCCTACGACGAGCCGTTCGCGTTCGACGTCGACGCCGAGCCAGAGACCCACCTGCGGGCCCGCGCCGAGGCCGTCCTCGGAGTCGCCCCACCGCCGACCCGGCTGCGCTGGGCGGGGGTGTACAGCCAGGTCACCGACGACTCCCTGTACCACCGGGCGGTCCTCGCCCCCGGCGTGGTCCTCGTCACCGGCCCCGGCGGGCGCGGGATGACCTGCTCCCCCGGCATCGCCGATGACACCTTCGACGGGAACCCCGTCACCGACCATCCCACCGGCCGATCCAGCGTCGCCGAGTCGGCGCTCGAGCGGGCCGCCGCGTGATCACCGTGGCGGTGCTGGACATGGCGGGGACGACGGTCGCCGACGACGGGACCGTGGACGCCGCGTTCGACGCGGCCCTCACCGACGGCGGTCTCCCGGTCGGGGCGGCCGGCCGGGAGGACGCGGACCTCGTCGTCGCCGAGACGATGGGGCAGTCGAAGATCGAGGTGTTCACCCGGCTCTTCGGGTCCGGTGCGGCGCGGGCCAACACCGTGTTCGAGCAGGCCTACCAAGCCTCGGTGACGAACGGCCGGATCACTGCACTTCCCGGGGCAGCGGAGACCCTGGCCCGACTTCGTGACGCCGGGGTCCGCGTGTGCCTCACGACCGGCTTCTCCGCCGCGACCCGTGATCTCGTCCTGGACGCCCTCGGCTGGCACGACGCCGTCGACCTCGCACTGTGCCCGGCCGACGCCGGCCGGGGGCGGCCGTGGCCGGACCTGGTGTGGCTGGCGATGCTCCGCCTCGCTGCCGGGTCGGTCGCCGAGGTGCTGGTCGCCGGGGACACCCCCAGCGACGTCCGGTCGGGGCGGGCCGCCGGGGCGGGGACCGTCGTCGGGGTCTTGTCCGGCGCCGGCTCAGCC
>CAXSIB010000188.1:0-6598 GCA_964237095.1 uncultured Actinomycetales bacterium | reverse complement strand
GCGCCCGGAGCACCGCGCGCCCCGGCCGGACCCGGACCACGGGGGGCGTCCGCCGCACCGCCGACCGCGGCTCAGGCGTCGCGGTCGGCCGGCTCGGTCCCGGCCGACACGTAGTGCAGCCGGAACTTGCCGATCTGGATCTCGTCGCCGGTGCGGACCGCGACCTCGTCGACCCGGTCCCGGTTCACGTAGGTGCCGTTGAGGCTGCCGACGTCGCGGACGACGTAGTGGCCGTCCCGGAGCCGGAACTCCGCGTGCCGCCGGCTGACCGTCACGTCGTCCAGGAAGATGTCGGAGTCGGGGTGGCGACCCGCGGTGACGACCTCCGCGGACAGCCGGAAGCGGTTGCCGGTCCCCGGGCCGCGGGCGACCACGAGCAGCGCGGTACCGGCGTCGAGGGTGGCTGCGAGCTCGCGGTCGGCGTCCGTCGGGCCCTGGGGGGCCAGCGGCGGGACGCTGATCGTCATCGTCTGCTCGGCGGGGGGCACCGCGCCGGGCTCGGCCGGTGCGGCCGCGGCGGGGGGTGCGGTCGGGGCGTCGCCGACAGGCGGGCCGCCGGCCGGGGTCTGTGTGCTCACCAGGTCTCTCCCTCGTCCGCGGGCAGCCTCCGGGAACGGAGGCCGCGGTCCTGCCGGTCGCTTACACGTCGGTCGCGGCCGACGACCCCAGTGTGGTGGGCGTGGGACGCCCGCCGGAACCAGGCGACCGGGGTCACCGACGCCTCACTCGGCGACCGCCCGGTAGGCGTCGGCGTCGAGGAGGTCCCCGGGCAGCCCGGAGGTCTCGACCTCGATCATCCAGCCCTGGCCGTACGGGTCGCTGTTGATCAGCTCCGGGGTGGCCTCGAGGGCGTCGTTGAGGGCCCCGACCGTGCCGGTGACCGGGCTGATCAGCTCCGACACGCTCTTGGTCGACTCCAGCTCGCCGATCGCCTCGCCGGCCGCGACCGCGTCGTCGACGGCGGGGAGCTGGACGAAGACGATGTCGCCGAGGGAGTCCTGCGCGAAGTTGGTGATCCCGATCCGGACCCGGCCGCCGCCGAGGTCGCGCACCCACTCGTGGTCGGCCGTGTACAGCAGGTCTTCCGGCACGTCGTCCGCCACCGCACGCCCCGATCTCTCGTCCGGGCCCGATCGCCGGGCCACCACCCTCACACCCCGGCGGGCCGGGCGCTCGTCGGAGTCCGCAGGAGCCGCCGAGCTTGCCACACGTACACGGCACCGGCGCACCAGTAGAGGCTCAGTCCCCAGTACAGGAAGCCCGATCCCATGGCGGTCCCCAGGGTGGCCAGGGTGGTGGTGACGTGGCGGCCGTGGCCGAGGAGCAGCAGCGGCAGCGACGCGACGGTGGCGAAGGTGCCGATCTTCCCGAGGTAGTGGACCGGCAGCGAGCCGTGGCCGCGGGCGCGCAGCACGAGCACCGTCACGGCGAGGACCACCTCCCGCAGGACCAGCAGACCCGCGAGGTACCAGGGCAGCGCCCCGGCCACGACGACGACGACCAGCGCGGTGACGACCTGGATCCGGTCGACGACCGGGTCGAGGAGCTGTCCGAGGCGGCTGACCTGGTCGAACCGGCGCGCGATGAACCCGTCGAGGTTGTCCGACAGCCCGGCCACGGCCAGCAGCAGGCCGCCCCAGCCGTCCTGGTGGCGCGAGAGGACCAGCCACACGAAGACGGGAAGCGCCAGCAGGCGCAGCACGGACAGGCCGTTGGGGATGGTGAGGACCCGGTCGTGCGCGACCGGGTCCGGCCGCCGTGCCGGAGCCGGCGCCGGGACGGTCACCGCGGACCCTGCTGCCGGCCGGACCGGCCGACCGGGCCCACGGACCTCTCCGAGCCCCGTGACCTGCGCGTTCCTCTGTCGGGCTGACAGGATTTGAACCTGCGACCCCTTGACCCCCAGTCAAGTGCGCTACCAAGCTGCGCCACAGCCCGCGGACCGCCGTCGCCGGCGGCCGCAGGAGCAGAGGTTACCAGCGGGTCACCGCCGGTCGGTGCGCTTGGCCCGGACCCGGACGGTGATCCGGATGGGCGAGCCGGCGAAGCCGAAGTCCTCCCGCAGGCGGCGCTCGACGAAGCGGGTGTACGCCTCGTCGAGGGGGCCGGAGGTGAACAGGACGAACGTCGGCGGCTTCGTCGCGGCCTGGGTCGCGAAGAGGATCTTCGACTGCTTGCCGCTGCGCACCGGGTGCGGGTGCGCCGCGACCAGCGCCGACAGGAACGAGTTGAGCCGGCCCGTGGGGACCCGCGTCGACCAGCCCGCCAGCGCCGTGTCGAGCGCAGGCACGAGGCGGTCGACGTGCCAGCCGGTGAGCCCGGAGATGTTGACCCGCTGCGCCCAGCGGATCCGGACGAACTCCCGGTCGATCTGGCGGTCGAGGCTGAGGCGGCGGTCCTCGTCGACGAGGTCCCACTTGGTGAACACGACGACCAGCGCACGGCCGGCCTCGGTGACCGCCGACACCAGGCGCAGGTCCTGCTCGCTGACCCCCGCCGACGCGTCGAGCAGCACCAGGCAGACGTCGGCCCGCTCGACGGCGGAGTTGGTCCGCAGGCTCGCGTAGTACTCGGTGCCCGACGCCTCCCGGACCCGGCGGCGCAGGCCCGCGGTGTCGATGAACAGCCACGTCCGGTCGCGCAGGACCACGAGCTCGTCGACCGGGTCGACGGTGGTGCCGGCGACGTCGTCGACGATGACCCGCTCGGAGCCGGCCAGGGTGTTGAGCAGGCTGGACTTGCCCACGTTCGGGCGGCCCAGCAGCGCGACGGCCGGCGGGCGCTCGACGGCGGGCTCGGTGAGCGACCGCGGGGACTCGGGCAGCGCCGCGAGCACCGCGTCGAGCAGGTCTCCCACGCCCCGGCCGTGCATCGCGGACACCGGCCACGGCTCGCCGAGCCCGAGGGCCCACAGGGCGGCGGCGTCGGACTCCCCACGCGGGTCGTCGACCTTGTTCGCGGCCAGGATGACCGGCACGCCGACCCCGCGGAGCACCTTGACCACCGCGGAGTCGGCCTCGGTGACCCCGACGGTGGCGTCGACGACGAGGATCACCGCGTCGGCCAGCCCGGCGGCCACCTCGGCCTGGGCGGCGATGCGGGCGGCCATGCCGGTCGCGTCGGGATCCCAGCCGCCGGTGTCGAGCAGCACGAAGTCGTGCCCGGCCCAGTCGGTGTCGTAGGCGACGCGGTCACGGGTGACGCCGGGCTTGTCCTCGACGACGGCCTCGCGGCGGCCGATGATGCGGTTGACCAGCGTGGACTTGCCGACGTTGGGACGTCCGATGATCGCCACGACGGGCCGCGGGACGGCCGGCTCGCTCGTCCCGGAGTCGCTGTCGGTGTCGTACCCGGAGTCGTCGAGATCGTCGACGACCGCGCCGGAGGTCGCCGGGCGGGCCGCGGCCGAGCCGGCGGGGTCGCTCGGTGAGGGGGTCATGACAGCCCAGTCTCGTCGCCGTTCGGGGATGCCGTCCCGGCAGCGGTCCCGCGCGTGGTCCCGACGGCAGTCCCGACGGCAGCTCCGTCGGTGGGGACGGCCGCGGTCTCGTCGGCGGGGACGGGCTGCCCGGTGAGCGCCGCCGCCGCGACCACGTGGGCGGCCAGCTTCTGCTGCAGGGTGGCGGCCGCGGCGTCCACCGCGGCCCGGCCCGCGGTCGCCCCCGGGGCGCCGAGGACGAACGGCTCGCCGAAGACGACGTCGACGTGCGCCCGCAGCCGCGGGAAGCCGTCGCCGCCGGTCGGACGGGTCCCCAGGCACGCGACGGGCACGACCGGGACCCCGGAGCGCAGCGCGAGGTAGGCGGCGCCCCGCTCGACCGTGGCGACCGTGCCGGCCCCGCGGGTCCCCTCCGGGAAGATCGCGAGCACCCGCCCCGAGCGCAGGACGTCGAGGGACGCGGTGATCGCGGCGCGGTCGCCGCCGTCGCGGTGGAGGGCGATCTGCCCGAGCCGCACCAGGGACGCCCCGACGAAGCCGTGGAACATCTCGGCCTTGATCAGGGAGTGCACCGCGCGCGGGGAGCACCCGATGAGCATCGGGCCGTCGATGATCCCGGCGTGGTTGGACGCGAGCAGCACCCCGCCGGTGGCCGGCACGTGCCCGCGGCCGTGGACCCGCCGCCGGTAGCCGGTCCGGAACAGGAACGTGCTGATGCCGCGGGCGACCCGGGCGCCCGCCGCGGACGGCAGTGACGCCGCGGCCCGGGCCGGGGCCGGTGGGCGGGTGACGGGGCCGGCCGTCACCGCTCGGCCGCGATCAGTCGCAGGACGACCTCGACCGCCTCGGTGATCCCCAGCGTGGAGGTGTCGAGCAGGTGCACGCCGTCGGCGGCGGCGGTGAAGTCGGCGACGGTGGCGTCGCGGCGGTCGCGGTCGATGACCTCGGCGTGGGTCGCGGCGAGCGCGGCCGCGTCGGCGGCGCCGCGGACCTCCCGCGACCGGCGGGCCAGGCGGATCTGGGGGTCGGCGGTGAGCAGCACCCGGACGTCGGCGTCGGGGGCGATCACGGTCGTGGTGTCCCGGCCCTCGAGGACGACGCGGCCGCCGTCGACGACCCGGCGGGCCCGGGCGACCAGCTCGGCGCGGACCGCGAGGTTGGTCGCGACCGCGCTGACCGACGCGGACACGGCCGGGTCTCGGATCGCGGCGGTGACGTCGACGCCGCCCGCGCGGACCTCGGCGTGCGCGGGGTCGGTGCCGACCACGAGGTCGAGGTCGCGGGCGAAGGCGGCGACGGCCGCGGTGTCGTCGAGGGCGATCCCGGCGGTGCGCGCCGCGACGGCGACCGCCCGGTACATCGCGCCGGTGTCGAGGTAGCGCAGGCCCGCCTGGGCCGCCACGCCCCGGGCGACCGTCGACTTCCCGGAGCCCGACGGGCCGTCGATGGCCACGACGGTCCCCCGCCCGGCGGTCCCGCCGCTCCCGGCGCCCGTGCGGGGAGTGTCGCCGACGGCGGGCTGACCGGAGGCGGGCACGGGTCCGGACAGTAGTCGCCGCGGGCCCGAGCGCCGGCTCACTCCTCCTCGCGGGCGGTCCAGCCCGCCGCCCGCAGCTCGGCCAGCGCGCGGGGCACCGCGGCCGGGGACACCGACAGCAGGACCGCGCCGACGGCCTGGCCGGTGCGGTGGTCGAGGCGGACGTCGGCGACGTCGACCCCGGCCGCCTCGACCGCGGCGAACAGCCGGGCCAGCTGCCCCGGGGCGTCGGCGACGACCACGCTGACCTGCGCGAGGTCCTCGACCGGGCCGTGGCGGCCGGGCAGCCGCGACACCCCGGCGACCCCCGCGGCCAGCGCGACCGACAGCGGGTCCGGGCCGGTGGCGGGCGGGGTCGCGAGCAGGGCGGTGAGCAGGGTGTCGAGCCGGGTGCGCAGTGCGGTCAGGCCGTCCGCGACGGGCCCGGCGTTGGCCCGCAGGATCTGGGTCCACAGCGCCGGGTCGCCGGCGGCGATGCGGGTGACGTCGCGCAGACCCTGGCCGGTGAGCGCGAGGTGGGTGTCCGGGGCGTCGGCGAGCGCGGCGGCCAGGGCGGCGGCCGTCGCGTGGGGCAGGTGGGAGACGCTCGCGACGGCCCGGTCGTGCTCGGCCGCGTCGAGGGTGACCGGGACCGCGCCGCACAGCAGCGCGAGGCGGTGCACGGCCGCCACCGCCGACGGGCGGCTGTGCGGGTGCGGGGTCACCGCCCACGGCCGGCCGGCGAACAGGTCGGCGCGGGCCGCCCCCGGTCCCGACCGCTCGCTGCCGGCCATCGGGTGCCCGCCGACGTATCGGTCGACCGCCGCCGGGCCGGTGAGCAGCCGCGCCAGCGGCCCGGCCTTGACGCTCGCCACGTCGGTCACGACCGCGTCGGGGTGTGCCGCCAGCGCCGCGGTGACGACGTCGGCGACGGCGTCCGGGGGGACCGCGACGACGACGAGGTCGGCGTGGTCCGCGGCAGCGGCGGGCTCGCCGGGGTCACCGGCGGCCGTGCCGGCGCCGAGCGCGACCGCCTCGGCCAGCGCGGCCGGGTCGGCGTCGGCCAGCAGGACGGACACGCCCCGGGCCCGCAGCGCGAGCGCCACCGACGTCCCGACCATCCCGGTGCCGACGACGAGCACCGCCGTCGCGTCGTCCCCGGCGTCCGGCCCGTCAGCCACGCGGGGTCACAGGCCGACGAGGTCGTACAGCTTGCCGACCTCCGAGCTCTCCAGCTCGCGGTACTCCCCCGGCGGCAGGTCGCCCAGGGCGATCGGGCCGAGCTTGACCCGGACGAGGCGCCGGACCGGCATCCCCGCGTTGTCGAGCAGGTTGCGCACGACGTGCTTGCGCCCCTCGTGGACGGTGATCTCCACCATCGCGCGGTTCTTGGTCGCGGTGACCACCCGGAAGCGCTCGACGGCGACCGTCCGGCCCTCGACGACGACCCCGCCGCGGACGATGGTCACGGTCTCCTTCGCGACCGGCCCGGGGACCTCGGCGATGTAGGTCTTCGACACCTGGAACGACGGGTGGGTGAGGCGGTGGGTCAGCTCCCCGTCGTCGGTGAGCAGCAGCAGGCCCTCGGTGTCCTGGTCCAGGCGCCCGACGTGGAAGAGCCGGGTCCGCCGCGCGAGCTTGAT
>CAXSIB010000187.1:0-6600 GCA_964237095.1 uncultured Actinomycetales bacterium | reverse complement strand
GGGACCTCCGCGACGGGGACCTCGTCGACGTCCTGCCCCGCCTCGGCGACGCGAACGTCGACCGGCTCGTGCTGGACATGCTCGCCCCCTGGGAGTGCATCGACGTCGCCGCCCGGGCGCTCGTGCCCGGCGGGGTGCTCTGCGTCTACGTCGCGACCACCACCCAGCTGTCCCAGGTCGTCGAGACGATCCGGGCGGCCGGCGGGTTCACCGAGCCGCGCTCGTGGGAGTCGATGGTCCGCACCTGGCACGTCGAGGGACTGGCCGTCCGCCCCGACCACCGCATGATCGGCCACACCGGGTTCCTCGTGACCTCCCGGCGTCTCGCGCCCGGGGTGCAGGCGCCGCTGCGCCGCCGGCGGCCGGCGCCGTCCAACGCCACCGCGATGGCCCGGGCCGACGGCGGGGTGCTCCCGATCTCCGACCTCGTCGAGACCCCGCCGGCGGCGCCGACCCCGCCGCGCGTCGCCGTCGACGGCGCGGTCCCGGCCGCGGTCGCGGCCGTCGACGCGGGAGACGCCGACACGGGGGACGTGGCCGAACCGAGATGAGCGCGCTCCGACCCTGGGGTCGCGCGTCCGGTTAGGGTCGGGAGTTCAACCGCAGGGACGGCCGACCGTTCAGGAGGTGGGAACCGTGCCGGGTAGCTCGTCACCGGAAGGCCCCGGGCGTCGCGACGCCGCAGACCAGGTCGCGATGCTCGAGGAGGAGATCGCCGCGCTGCGCCAGCGCCTCGCGTCACTGCCCAGGGACACGCGTGCACTGGAGTCCCGCCTCGCCGAGTCGCGGGCCGCGCTGGGCAACGCCAGCTCGCAGAACGAGCGGCTCGCCACGACGCTGCGCGAGGCGCGCAACCAGATCGTGTCGCTGAAGGAGGAGGTCGACCGCCTCGCCCAACCCCCCGCGACGTACGGCCTGTTCCTCGAGCGCTTCGAGGACGGCACCGCCGACGTGTTCACCGGCGGGCGGAAGCTGCGGGTCGCGGTGAGCCCGGCGGTCACCGTCGAGGAGCTGCGCCGCGGCCAGGAGGTCATGCTCAACGAGGCCCTCAACGTCGTGCGCGCGCTGTCCTTCGAGACCGTCGGCGAGATCGTCATGCTCAAGGAGGTGCTCGCCGACGGCGACCGCGCCCTGGTCATGGGACACGCCGACGAGGAGCGGGTCGTCCGCCTGGCCGAGCCCCTGCGCGACGCGCCGCTGCGCATCGGGGACTCCCTGCTGCTGGACCCGCGCTCGGGCTTCGTCTTCGAGCGGGTCCCGAAGGCCGAGGTCGAGGAGCTCGTGCTCGAGGAGGTCCCGGACATCGACTACACCGCGATCGGCGGGCTCTCCCGCCAGATCGAGATGATCCGCGACGCCGTCGAGCTGCCGTACCTGCACGCCGACCTGTTCAAGGAGCACCAGCTGCGCGCGCCCAAGGGCGTGCTGCTGTACGGCCCGCCCGGCTGCGGCAAGACGCTCATCGCCAAGGCGGTCGCCAACTCCCTGGCCAAGAAGGTCGCCGAGGTGACCGGCAAGCCCGAGGGGAAGTCCTACTTCCTCAACATCAAGGGCCCGGAGCTGCTGAACAAGTACGTCGGGGAGACCGAGCGCCACATCCGCCTGGTCTTCCAGCGCGCGCGGGAGAAGGCGAGTGACGGCACGCCGGTCATCGTCTTCTTCGACGAGATGGACTCCCTGTTCCGCACCCGCGGGTCCGGGGTCTCCTCCGACGTCGAGAACACGATCGTCCCGCAGCTGCTGAGCGAGATCGACGGCGTCGAGGGCCTGGAGAACGTCGTCGTCATCGGCGCCTCCAACCGCGAGGACATGATCGACCCGGCGATCCTGCGCCCCGGCCGGCTCGACGTGAAGATCAAGATCGAGCGGCCCGACGCCGAGGCCGCCCGCGACATCTTCGGCAAGTACGTGGTGGAGTCCCTGCCCCTGCACGCCGAGGACCTGTCCGAGAACGGCGGCAGCCGCGCCGCGACCGTGGTGGCGATGATCCAGCGGGTCGTCGAGCGGATGTACACGGAGACCGAGGAGAACCGCTTCCTCGAGGTGACCTACGCCAACGGTGACAAGGAGACCCTGTACTTCAAGGACTTCAACTCCGGCGCGATGATCGAGAACATCGTCGGGCGCGCGAAGAAGATGGCCATCAAGGACCTCCTGGCCACCGGCCAGCGCGGCATCCGGGTCGGGCACCTGCTCGCCGCGTGCGTCGACGAGTTCCGCGAGAACGAGGACCTGCCGAACACGACGAACCCCGACGACTGGGCTCGGATCTCGGGCAAGAAGGGCGAGCGGATCGTCTACATCCGCACGCTCATCCAGGGCAAGCAGGGGTCCGAGGCCGGCCGCGCCATCGACACCGTCGCCAACACCGGCCAGTACCTCTAGCCCGGCCGGGTCGAGCTGGGCCGACCCCGATCTGCAGCCAACGGCCTCCAGAGGCGCTGACGAGCCCTCCAGAGGCGCTGGCTGTAGATCGCGGTCGTCCTGTGTCCGGGATCGACACCGGGCGGCGGTCCTGGCGCCTGAGATCGCCCGGGAGCCGTCGGCTGTCGGTTCAGGACACCACTCACTCCTGACGGGCGAACCAGCGCTCGAGGCCGACCCGGCCGTCGGGCACGAAGGGCCATGCCGGGTCGGCCAGGTGCGCCCGCAGCTCGCCCACCGTCATCCAGCCGCCCCACGCGACCTCCTCGGGCTGGTGGACGACGGGGCCGTCCCACCGGGCCTCGTAGCAGTGCGCCCGGTAGCGGGTGACCTCGTCGGCGTAGTCGAAGACGTCGACCGGGACGAGGGGGACCCCGCTGACGCCCAGCTCCTCGGCCAGCTCGCGGGCGGCGGCGGCGCCGACGTCCTCCCCGGCCAGCACGCAACCACCCGCCCACACGTCGTGGGCGCCCGGGTAGACGTCTTTGTCGTCGGTGCGCCGGTGCACGTAGACCTCCCCGGCGGCGTTGCGGACCAGCGCCGCGGTGGCCCGGTGGCGGAGGTTGTCGCGACGCACCCGCCAGCGCGGGGCCGACCCGACCTCCCGGCCGCTGTCGTCGACGATCCCCAGGATCTCCTCCGCTGCCACCGCCTCATCCTGGACCGCCCGTGCGGGACCCCCTGTCCGTCCTGGATGATCGCCTCACGTGACCGGAGGACCAGCGCCCGACGCCGGGCGGGAGCCCGACCCCGAGCCGCAGTCCGAGCCGCGACGGGTCGGCGGCCTGCTCGACCGGGCGGCCCGGGGGCTGCGGACCGTCGCCGCCGACACCGGGCCGCTGCGCCGCCACGCCGAGTTCCGCCGGCTGTTCGCGGCGACCACGGTGGGCGGCTTCGGGTCCGCGGTGACGATGGTCGCGGCGCCGCTGCAGGTCCAGCGGCTCACCGGCTCGACCACCGCCGTCGGGCTGATCGGGATCGCCGAGCTGGGCCCGCTGCTGGTGGTCGGGCTGTGGGGCGGGGCCCTGGCCGACACCCTGGACCGCCGGCAGCTCGCGGTCGCGAGCCAGGTCGGGCTCGTCGTCTGCTCGATCGCCCTCGCGGCCAACGCGGCGCTCGCCCACCCGCACCTCTGGCCGGTCTACCTGGTCGCGGCCGTCGCCGCCGGGTCCTGGGCGGTCCAACGGCCTGCCACCGACGCGATGGTGCCCCGCCTCGTCCCGCCCGAGGACCTGGCCGGGGCCGCCGCCATCGAGGGGTTCGCCGGGAGCGCGTCGCAGATCGCCGGTCCCGCGCTCGGCGGCCTGCTCGCCGCCGCGGACCTCACCGCGGCCTACACCGTCGACGCCCTCGCGGGCGCGGTCGCGCTGGTCCTGGTCGCCCGGATCCGCCCGATGCCCCCGCCGGAGCGGGACGAGGACGCCGGACACCCGCTCGGGTTCGGCGCGGTCGCCGAGGGCCTGCGGTACGCGGTCGGACGCCCGGAGCTGCTCGGCACGTACCTCGTCGACATCACCGCGATGCTGCTGGCGATGCCGGAGGCGCTGTACCCGTTCCTGGCCGCGCAGCTGCACCACCCGAGGGCGCTCGGGCTGCTCTACGCCAGCGCCGGGATCGGGGCGGTGCTGGCGACCCTGACCAGCGGCTGGGTCACCCGGGTGCGCCGTCTCGGCCTCGCGGTCGCGGTGTGCGCCGCGGCGTGGGGTGCCGCGGTCGGCGTCGCCGGTCTCGTCGGGGGCCTCGCGGCGGTCGTCGTGGCGCTGGTGGTCGCGGGCGCCGCGGACATGCTGTCCGGGGTCTTCCGGGCCACCCTGTGGAACCGGACGATCCCCGACGCGCTGCGCGGCCGACTCGCGGGGATCGAGCTGCTGTCCTACTCCAGCGGGCCGTCCCTCGGCGGCGCGCGCGCCGGGCTGACCGCGAGCCGGCTGGGGGTCCGGCCCGCGATCGCCCTCGGCGGGCTCGCCTGCGTCGTCGGGGTCGCCGCGGTGAGCGCGGCGCTGCCGGCGTTCCGGTCGTACCGCGTGGCCCCGGACCGGCCGCCTACCCTGGGCCCATGACGGCGCGGCGGGTGCTCGGGACCGAGACCGAGTACGGCATCTCCGTCCAGGGCCAGCCGGGGGCGAACCCGATGCTCACCTCGTCCCAGGTCGTCAACGCCTACGCCCAGCAGTCGGTGCGGGCGCGGCGAGCCCGGTGGGACTTCGAGGAGGAGCAGCCGCTGCGCGACGCCCGCGGGTTCGACATGTCCCGGGAGGCCGCCGACGCGAGCCAGCTCACCGACACCGAGGGCGCCCTCGCGAACGTCATCCTCACCAACGGCGCCCGGCTCTACGTCGACCACGCCCACCCGGAGTACTCCGCGCCGGAGGTCACCAACCCCCGCGACGCGGTCGTCTGGGACAAGGCCGGCGAGCAGGTCATGGCCACCGCGGCGCGCCTGGTCGCGCAGGGGCCGCTGGGCACGCCGATCGGGCTGTACAAGAACAACACCGACGGCAAGGGCGCCTCCTACGGCTACCACGAGAACTACCTGATGGGCCGCCAGACCCCGTTCGCCGACATCGTGCGCACGCTCACCCCGTTCCTCGTGTCCCGGCAGGTGGTCTGCGGGGCCGGGCGGGTCGGGCGCGGGCAGGAGACCAGCACGCCCGGCTACCAGGTCTCGTCGCGGGCGGACTTCTTCGAGGTCGAGGTGGGGCTCGAGACCACCCTCAAGCGGCCGATCATCAACACCCGCGACGAACCGCACGCCGACGCCGAGCGCTACCGCCGCCTGCACGTGATCCTCGGCGACGCGAACATGTGCGAGGTCTCGACCTTCCTCAAGGTCGGCACGACGTCGATGGTGCTGTCGATGATCGAGGACGGCTGGACCACGCCGGAGCTCGCGCTCGAGCGGCCCGTCGAGGCCCTGCACACGATCTCTCACGACCCGACCGCCACGGTGAAGGTGCGCCTGCGCGACGGCCGGGTCATGACCGGCGTCCAGCTGCAGTGGGAGTACCTCGAGCGCGCCCGCAAGCACGCGGAGTCCCGGGGGACCGCGGACGAACCCTCGACCGCCGAGGTCCTGACGCGGTGGGAGTCCGTCCTGGACCGCCTCGAGTCCGACCCGATGCGCTGCTCCCGCGAGCTGGACTGGGTCGCGAAGCTGGCGCTGCTTGAGTCCTACCGCGACCGCGACTCACTCGCGTGGGACCACCCGAAGCTCGCGCTGATCGACCTGCAGTACTCCGACGTCCGCCCCGACCGCGGCCTCTACACGCGCCTGGTCTCCCTCGGGCGCATCGACCGCCTGCTCACCGACGCCGAGATCACCCGCGCGGTGACCGAGCCGCCGGAGGACACCCGCGCCTACTTCCGCGGCCGCTGCCTCGCGCAGTACGCCGAGGACGTGGCGGCGGCGTCGTGGGACTCGGTGATCTTCGACGTGCCCGGCCGGGACTCCCTGCAGCGGGTCCCGACCCTCGAGCCGCTGCGCGGGACGAAGGCCCACGTCGGGGCCCTGCTCGACCGCTGCCGGACCGCGTCGGAGCTGCTCGACGCCCTCACCGTCGCCTGAGCCCGCCCGACGCGGCGCTCACCTGCCGCGCCCGGCCCCGCCGGGACCGCCGCTATAGGGTCGGCGCAGGCGTCGGACGGCGTCGGCCCCGGGCACGGAGGTGAGCGGCATGGCGACACAGGAACGTGGCGGGAGCTCGCAGCGGTCGACCGGTCGCGCGCAGGAGGAGGAGCAGGTCGACGAGGCCCCCACCGCCTCGGTGACCGAGCGCAAGGAGGCCCTGGACTCCGACATCGACGCCGTCCTCGGCGAGATCGACGAGGTCCTCGAGGAGAACGCCGAGGACTTCGTCCGGCAGTTCGTCCAGAAGGGTGGCGAGTAGTCCGCGGTGGAGGGCACGCCTGAGATCGCCGCCGCCTTCCGGCTGCCCCGGGGCGCCGGCTTCACCGACTACCTCGACGCCCTCGGCGCCCCTGACCAGCACGGGTCGGCCACCCCCGACCGGCACCGTCCACGACTCCCCGACGCACCCTCGCCTGCGGGCCGGGAGGCGCTCGCTGCGGTCCCGCATGCCACGACGATCGTGTCGCTGACCTTCGGCGCGACCGACGGACCGGGCTCGCCCGCAGCCGGTGGTGTCGTCATGGCCGGCGACCGGCGGGCGACCGCGG
>CAXSIB010000186.1:0-6629 GCA_964237095.1 uncultured Actinomycetales bacterium | reverse complement strand
AGCCTGCGCGAGTCCCTCGACCGGTGGGCCGTGCGGGCGGCCGAGGCCGGCACCCTGCTGATCGCGGACGTCGGCTGGGACCCGACCGGGGTGTGGTCACCGGTGGTGCTCGAGCAGCTCGGGCGGTGCCACGCGTTCCTGCCCAACCACGCCGAGGCGATGCTCTACACGCGCACCGACACCCCGCGCGACGCGCTGCGCCGGCTCGCCGACCGGGTGCCCGTCGCGGTCGTCACCCTGGGGCCGCTGGGTGCGATCGCGGTCGACTCCACCACCGGGGAGGACGTGACCGTGCCCTCGGTCCCGATCGAGGCCCTCGACGCGACCGGCGCGGGGGACATCTTCGTGGCCGGTTTCACGGTCGCGACCCTGGCCGGCTGGTCGCTGCGGCAGCGGGTGGCCTTCGCCGCGCTGACCGCGGGGCTGTCCGTCCGGCACTTCGGCGGCTCCCTGTCCGCGCCGGGCTGGGCCGACGTCGACGCCTGGTGGCGCACGACGCGGGCGGCGGCCCGCCACGGGGACTGGTCGGCCCGGGAGCTGGCCTCCTCCTACGGCTTCCTCGACGAGGTCATCCCGCACGCCGCCGACGGCCGCGACCCCGACCCGAGCCAGGTCGCCCGCGCCCCCGTCACCCTCGGCTTCCGCGAACCCCCGGCCTGATCCGACCCTCCCTCGGCCCGCCTGCGCGGTGCGGGCCGCGCACGTCCCGACGCCGTGGGGCCGGTGGGGCCGGTGGGGGCCACTCCTGCCCCATCCCTCCCGACACCGTCGAGGTGTGTGCGGCAGCTGCCCGTGCGGCGGCGGGGACGGGCTGCGGGCCGCTCCCGACCGCGCGGTCAGGTGGCGTCGCGCTGCCAGCGGGTGAACCGGTAGTGGAGTGGGGAGGTACTGCCACCCGCACCGGCGTCGCTCGCGCCTGCATCGGTGTCGCCCGCCGTGGGGTCGCCGCTCGCCTCGGCGGTCCGGTCCGCGGTGTGCCAGCCCGCGGCGGGGTCCCGGGCGGCGACGGCCCACCCGTCGGGGATCGCGGGGGCGGTGACGTCGCCCTCGAAGGCGTCCGCGAGCTCGGTGACCTCGAGGCGGGTGACCCCGAGCGCGTCGGCGGCCGCGAGGGCCTCGGCGTAGACGCCGGCGCCGCCGATGACCCAGACGTCGCCGGTGGTGGCAGCCAGTGCACCTGCGAGGTCGGCGAAGGTCTCGGCGCCCGGGGCGTGCCACGACGTCCTACGGGTCAGCACCAGGTTCCGGCGCCCGGGCAGCGGCCGGAACCGCGGGGCGATCGACTCCCACGTCCGCCGGCCCATCACGACGGTCGCGCCGGCGGTCACCGCCCGGAAGTGGGCGAGGTCCTCGGGCAGCCGCCACGGGAGGCCGCCGTCCCGTCCGATCACGCCGTTCGCGGCCTGCGCCCAGATGAGCCCGACCGTCCGCCCGGTCATACCGCTATCGGCGCCTTGATCGCCGGGTGGTGCCGGTAGCCGGTGACGGTCACGTCGGTGAGGTCGTGGTCGAACAGCGACGCCGCGGGACGGACCTCGAGGTGCGGGAAGGGGTACGCCGCCCGGGCGAGCTGCTCACGGACCTGGTCGACGTGGTTGTCGTAGACGTGGCAGTCCCCGCCCGTCCAGATGAAGTCACCCACTTCCAGACCCACCTGCTGGGCGACGAGGTGCGTGAGGAGGGCGTAGCTCGCGATGTTGAAGGGCACCCCGAGGAACATGTCGGCGCTGCGCTGGTAGAGCTGACAGGACAGCCGCCCGCCGGCGACGTGGAACTGGAAGAGCGCGTGGCAGGGCGCGAGCGCCATCCGGTCGAGGTCGGCGACGTTCCAGGCCGAGACCACCATCCGCCGCGAGTCGGGGTCCGCCCGGAGGGTGTCGAGCACCTGCGCGATCTGGTCGACGTGGCCGCCGTCCGGCGTGGGCCACGACCGCCACTGGACGCCGTAGACCGGCCCGAGGTCACCGTCGGCGTCGGCCCACTCGTCCCAGATCCGGACCCCGCGCTCCTGCAGCCAGCGGACGTTCGGGTCCCCGCGGAGGAACCACAGCAGCTCGAGCACGACCGCCCTGAGGTAGACGCGCTTGGTCGTCACCAGCGGGAAGCCGGTGGCCAGGTCGTAGCGCAGCTGGGCGCCGAACAGCGACCGGGTGCCGGTGCCCGTGCGATCGCCCTTGGGGGCCCCCTCGACCAGCACGCGGCGGAGCAGGTCCTCGTACTGGGTGTCGACCGTCTGGGTGTCGACCGTCGGGGTGTCGACCGTCTGCGTGTCGGCGGCCCGGGCGTCGGCGGCCGCAGGAGCGTGCGGGGCGGTGGTCGACGTCATGGTCGGGACCCTAGGGCGGGGGTCGGACAGGACGGCCGACCCGCGCGCCCGGGCTCGCGTCGCGCCGACGGGGCGCGGCCTGCTTGACTCGGGACAACCCGGGCACAGACACCCCCCCGCCACCAGCACCTGGAGAACGAGACCTGTGAGAGCGACTGTCATCCACGGCGAGCGCGACATCCGGATCGAGGAGGTCCCGGACCCGACGATCCGCCGCCCCACCGACGCGATCGTCAAGGTCGTCGCCTCCTGCGTCTGCGGCTCGGACCTCTGGGAGTACCGCGGCATCCAGAAGACGACCGAGGCCCACCGCATCGGGCACGAGTTCATCGGGACGGTCGAGGAGGTCGGCGCCGACGTCACCTCGCTGAAGGTGGGCGACTTCGTCATCGCGCCGTTCGCCTCCTCCGACGGCACCTGCCCGAACTGCCTGAACGGCATCTACACCTCCTGCCTGCACGGGGCCTGGTTCGGTTCCGACGACGAGTTCGGCGAGCCCGTCGACGGCGGCCAGGGGGAGTACGTCCGGGTCCCCAACGCCGACGGCACCCTGGTCGTGACCCCGGCTGCGCCCACGGCGGACCAGCTCGCGAGCGTGCTGGCGTTGTCCGACGTCGCCGGCACCGGGCACCACGCCGCGGTCTCGGCGCGGGTCGGGAAGGGGTCGACGGTGGTCGTCGTCGGCGACGGCGCGGTCGGTCTCTGCGGAGTGCTGGCCGCCAGGCGGCTCGGGGCCGAGCGGATCATCGCGATGTCCCGCCACCCGGAGCGGCAGGCCCTCGCCACCGTCTTCGGGGCGACCGACATCGTCGCCACCCGCGGTGACGAGGGGGTCGCGGAGGTCCGGGAGCTCCTCGGCGGCTTCGGTGCCGACTGTGTCCTCGAGGCCGTCGGGATGAAGGAGTCCATGGCGCAGGCCCTGGCGACGGTCCGCCCGGGCGGCCAGGTCGGGTACGTCGGCGTCCCGGCCGGCGGCCCGGAGCTGCCACTGGGGAAGATGTACGGCTCGAACCTGAACGTGGCCGGCGGGGTGGCCCCGGTGCGCGCCTACATCCCGGAGCTGCTGGCCGACGTCCTGTCGGGGTCGATCGAGCCGGGACGGGTCTTCGACCGCAGGCTGCCCCTCGACGAGGTCGCCGAGGCCTGTCTCGGCATGGACGAGCGGCGCTCGATCAAGACGATGCTCCTGCCCTGAGGAGAGGCCCGGGTGCGGCCCGAGCGGTGGACGGGGTCTCCTAGGGTCGCGGCCGTGGACGCCACCGCGCTGCGAGCGCTGCAGAAGCCGCTGAAGGACGCCTACCGGGAGGACCCGGCCACCGCGCTGGTCCCGGCCCGGGCGGTCGCGACCCTCGACGGGGACACGATCGGCGCGACGGTCCCCGGCCAGGCCGGCCCGGTCCGCGCGGGCCTGCACCCCGCGACGGGCGGGAGCGGCGGCGAGGCCTGCTCGGCCGACATCCTCTGCCAGGCCGTGGCGGCCTGCGCCGGGGTGACCCTGCGGAGCGTCGCCACCGCGATGGGCGTGACGCTGCGGGACGCCGAGGTCGTCGTCGAGGGCCACTGGGACGCGCGGGGGACCCTCGGGATCAGCCGCGAGGTCCCCGTCGGGCTCACCGACCTCACGATCAGCTTCGCGTTCGACAGCGACGCCGACGAGGCCACCGAGGCGAAGCTCGTCCAGCTCGCCGAGCGGTACTGCGTGATCGCGCAGACGCTGCGCACCCCGCCCGCGGTCACCGTCCGCCGGGCCTGACCGGACCGCTCACCCGCGCAGCTCGGGCAGCCGCCGGGCGACCTCCTCGACCAGCTCGGGGTCGCCGACGAACGGCTTGCCGGGCTCGTCGACGCGCGGCCAGTGGGCCACCACGTCGGTGAACCCGAGCTCGCGGGCGCGGTCGAGGAACTCGGTGAACAGCTCCATCGACGCCAGGGAGAACTGCGGGCCCAGGTCGATGTTGAGGTAGCGGTCGATCGACCGGGGTGCCCGGCCGGTGGCCTCGCACACCCCGTCGAACCGTTCGACGAGCCGTCGGACGCCGGCCCACCACGCCTCGATCCGCACGTGCTGCGGGTTGTCCTTCGACAGCGCGGGGTCGTCGCGCAGGATCGGCCCGGTCGTCGCCCACCCCGCGCCGTACCGGGTCGCGACCGCCATCGCCCGCGGGCCGTTCGCGGACACGACGAACGGCGGGCGCGGCCGGGCGAGGGTGTCCGGGATCATCCGGGCGTCGTTGGCCTCGTAGGAGTCGCCGTGCCAGGTGGTCTCCGGGTGGGTGAGCAGCGTGTCGAGCAGCTCCACGAACTCCTCGAACCGCCCGGCCCGCTCCCGCGGGGTGATCGCCGGCCCGAGCAGCTCCGCGTCGCCGCCGACCCCGACGCCCGCCCCGAGACCGACGACGAACCGGCCGTTGGACAGGTCGTCCAGGCTCAGGACCTCCTTGGCGAAGGGGACCGGGTGCCGGAAGTTCGGGGTGGCGACCCAGGTGCCCAGGCGGATGGTCGAGGTCACCAGCGAGGCCGCGGCCAGGGTCGGGACGGTCGCGAACCAGGGCTGCGCGGCGAGGGAGTACCAGGAGAGGTGGTCGTAGGTCCACGCGTGGTCGAAGCCGAGCTGCTCGGTCCGCCGCCAGAGGTGTGCCTGCTCGGCCCAGCGCAGCTGCGGGAGGATGACGAGGCCGATGCGCACGGGGCGATCCTGCCCGAGCCGGGACGCCGCGTGTTCCGCTTCCGTCCGGTGGGGAGCGGACGCAGACCCGGCCCGGGGTGCGTGCGGCTCACAGGCCCGCTCGACGTGACTGCCAGGCCCCTCCCAGGAACGGCCGCGACCATCGGGACCGACTGGGGGGATCCGCCCTCCGCGAGAACGCGTCGGAGAACAGCCTCGATGGCCACCGCCACTGCACCCTCACCCGCCCGCGGACGCCGGCCGCAGGACCCGGCCCGGACGGGGCGCTGGCACACCCTGGTCGCCGGCGCCGCCGACGAGCCGCGGTGGGCCCGGCCCGGCCTCGTCGTCCTGCTGGTCGCCACGGCCCTGCTGTACCTGGTGCGGCTGTCGGCCTTGGGGTGGGCGAACAGCTTCTACTCGGCGGCGGTCCAGGCGGGGACGGTCAGCTGGAAGGCGTTCCTCTTCGGCTCGTCGGACAGCGCGAACTTCATCACGGTCGACAAGCCCGCCGGTTTCCTGTGGCCGATGGAGCTGTCCGCCCGGCTGTTCGGCCTGTCCTCGTTCAGCATGCTGCTGCCGGAGGCCCTCGAGGGCATCGGTGCGGTCTGGCTGCTGTACGCCGGGGTCCGCCGGGTGGCCGGCCCGGCCGCGGGACTCCTCGCGGGCGCCGTCCTCGCCCTCACCCCGGTCGCCGTGCTGATGTTCCGGTTCAACAACCCCGAGGCGCTGCTGACGTTCCTGTTCGTCCTCGCCGCCTACGCGACCCTGCGTGCGATCGAGCGGGGGCGGCTGCGGTGGCTGCTGCTGGCCGGCTGGGCGATCGGGGCGGCGTTCAACGCCAAGACCCTGGAGGCCCTCGTCGTCCTGCCCCCGCTGGCGGTCGTGTTCCTGGTCGCGGCGCCGCTCACCTTCCGGCGCCGCCTGGCCCACCTGCTGTGGGCCGGTCTCGCGCTCGTCGTCAGCGGGGGCTGGTGGGTCGCGCTGGTCTCGCTGTGGCCCGCGTCGTCCCGGCCGTTCATCGGCGGTTCGCAGGACGACTCCGAGCTGCAGCTCATCTTCGGCTACAACGGCTTCGGCCGGCTCACCGGGAACGAGACCGGCAGCGTGGGCGGCGGCTTCGCCGGCGGGGCCGCGACCACGACCACCGGCGGGACCGGGGCGGGCGGGTTCGCCGGCCGCGGCGGTGGCGGCGGCTTCAGCCAGGGCACGGGTCTGACCCGGCTGTTCGGCTCGGAGATGGGTTCGCAGATCGCGTGGCTCCTGCCGGCGGCCCTGATCCTGCTCGTCGGCGGGTACTGGCTCACCCGGCGCGGCGCGCGGACGGACCTGACCCGGGCCGCCTACGGGGTGTACGGCGGCTGGCTGCTCGTCGCCGGTGCCGTCCTCAGCTTCTCCAAGGGGATCATCCACCCCTACTACACGGTCGCCCTGGCCCCGGCGGTCGGCGCTCTGGTCGGTCTCGGGGTCGTCGGCGCGTGGCGGTCGCGCGCCCGGATCGACGCCCGCGTGCTGCTCACCCTCGCCGGCGCGGCGACGGCGGTCACCGCGTGGGAGCTGCTCGGCCGCACCCCCACCTTCGTGCCGTGGCTGCGCTGGGCGGTCCTCGTCGTCGGCCTCGCCGGCGCGGTCGCGGCG
>CAXSIB010000185.1:0-6648 GCA_964237095.1 uncultured Actinomycetales bacterium | reverse complement strand
CCGTCCCGGCCGCGGTCGCGGTGACCCGGCGGATCCGGACGCCACCGCTGCCGGTGATGTACGGGCTCTTGCTGGGCGGGCTGGCGCTGAACTGGCTGGTCCCGAGCTCGTGGCTGCTGTCCCTCGACGTCCCGCTGCGGCTCGTGCTCGCGGTGGTCATCGCGTTCCTGCCGATCTTCGCGGCCAACCTGGTGTTCGCGAAGCGGTTCGCGGACACCGGGGACGCCGCGCTCGCCTTCGGGGTCAACCTGCTCGGCTCGATCCTCGGCGGCTGCCTGGAGTACCTGTCGCTGGTCTTCGGGTACCACGCCCTGCTGGTGATCGCCGCGCTGCTCTACATCGGGGCCTACCTGGTGATGCCGCGCGCGGCCCGCCTCGCAGCCGGCGGGACCCGGTCGCCGGACCCGGTGGCCGACCGGCCCCTGGCCCGCTCCGCCTGACGCACCACCGGTCAGCCGCAGCCGCGACCACCGGACGGTGGTCGCGGCCGCCGCGCGTCAGTCCAGGTGCGTGTCGCGGACCGCGGCGAGGGTGTCCAGCTCCGCCCAGAGCCCGTCGCTGATCGGGGTGCTCGCCAGCTCGAGAGTCTGCGCGATCCGCGCCGGGTCGGACATGCCGACGACGGTCGAGGCGACCCGGGCGTCGCGCAGGGAGTACTGCAGGGCTGCGGCGGCGAGGGGCACACCCTCGCGGGCACACGCCTGCTCCATCCGGCGGACCCGCGCCAGGGTGGCGTCGCCGACGGGCCGGTAGCAGTACTGCGGCTGGACGGCCGGGCCGCGGACCAGCATCCCGCCGCCGTAGGGCGCGCCGTTCAGGACCCCGACGCCGGCCGCGGCCGCCTCGGTGAAGAGGGCGGCGGCCGAGGAGTCCACCAGGGTGAAGCGATTGTGGTTGAGCAGGACGTCGAAGAGCCCGGTGTCGACGAAGCGCCGCATCAGGTCCAGTGTGCCGCCGGCCACGCCGAGGAAGTCCACGACGCCCTCGCGCTGCAGCTCCACGAGCGCCCGCACCGGGCCGTCGGGGGCCATCGCCTCGTCGAAGGTGATCCGCTCCGGATCGTGGAGGTGCAGCAGGCTCAGGTGATCCACCCCGAGGCGCTGCATGCTCTCCTGCACCGACGCCCGCACCCGGGCCCCGGAGAAGTCCACGCTGCCCGGCGCCGGGTCGACCTTCGTGGCCAGCACGGCGCCGGCGGGCAGCCCGCCGGCGTCGCGCAGGGCCGTCCCGACGCGCCGCTCGCTGTCGCCGTACCCGTTGGAGGTGTCGACGAAGTCCAGCGGCCCCGCGAGGGCGGCCCGGACCGCGGCGACCGCCTGGTCGAAGGGGATGCCGTGGCCGTGCCCGTCCTCGACCTCCCCCAGCGGGGACGTCCCGACGCACACCGCGGGGACGGACAGGCCCGTGCGCCCGAGGACCTGGCGGGTGGCGGCCGACAGGGCGGTCACCGCGCGCCCCCGATCGTGAGCGCCTCGACCGTGACCGGCGTGGTCAGGACCCGGTCGGCGCCGACGACGCGCAGCGGGCCGGTCAGGGTGAAGGCACCGGTCAGCGGCAGGTCGCCCGCCGATCTCCCGACCGCCACCTCGATCTCCCCCGGTTCGACGATGCGGGTCAGGTCGATGCCGGTGAACGAGGTCCGGTCGGCGTGCACGGTGAAGGTCACCCGCGCAGTCTCCCCCGCGCCGAGGTGGACCCGGCGGTAGCCCGCGAGCTGGCGCACGGGCCGGGTCACCTGCGCCCGGACGTCGTGCAGGTACAGCTGGACGACCTCGTCACCGTCGCGGCGCCCGGTGTTGGTCACGGTCACGGCGACGTCGACCGCGCCGTCGGTCGCGCACGTCGGCGCGCTGACCGCGAGGTCGCCGTACCCGAAGGTCGTGTAGCCCAGGCCGTGCCCGAACGGGAACAGCGGCGTCGGGTCCAGGTTGCTGATGCCGCTGCTCGCCTGTCCCAGCGGGGGTTCGAGGTACGTGCCGGTCCAGCCCGCGGGGTCGCGCGGGACCTGCAGGGGCAGCCGGCCCGACGGCTCGACCCGCCCGGACAGGACCCCGGCGATCGCGGCGCCGCCCTCCTCCCCCGGCATGAACGCCTGCACGATCGCCGCGGCGCGCCCGGCGAACGCGCCGAGGGCGTACGGCCGGCCGGAGACCACGACGAGCACGACCGGCGTCCCGGTTCCCAGCAGGGCCTCGACGAGCTCGGCCTGGACCCCCGGCAGCGACAGGTCCGGGGCGTCGCAGCCCTCGCCGGAGGTGCCGCGGCCGAACATCCCGGCGCGGTCCCCGACGACCGCGACGCACACGTCGGCCGCCCGCGCGGCGGTGACCGCGGCCTCGAAGCCGGAGCGGTCCTGGTCGCGGATCGGGCAGCCGGGCGCGTGCTCCACGAGCGCGCCGGGGATCTCCGTGCGGAGCGCCGCGAGGAAGGAGTCGGCGCGGACGCCCATGCCCAGGTCGGGGTAGTTCGGCAGCACGTGGTTGGTGAAGGAGTAGCAGCCCATGAAGGTCTGGGCGTCGTCGGCGCACGGGCCGACGACGGCGACCTGCGCGCGGGTGTCCGCGGCGGCGCCGTCGAAGGGCAGGATCCCGTCGTTGGCCAGCAGGACCACGGACTCCTCGGCCAGGCGGCGGGCGATGTCCCGGTTGCCCGGGGAGTCCAGGTCGCGGTCGACGGCGCCGCCGGGGACCGGCTGCCAGTCCGCATCGAGCAGCCCCAGCTCGGCCTTCTGCCGCAGGACCCGCAGCACGGCGCGGTCGACGAGGTCCTCCGCCACCCGTCCCGACCGGACCTGCTCGACCAGGGCGGCGCCGAAGCTCGCCGTCACCGGCAGTTCGACGTCCAGGCCCGCCGCGAGCGCGAGCGCGCCGGCCTCCGCCGGGTCCGCCGCGATCCGGTGCATGGTCTCCAGGAACGTGACCGCCCAGTAGTCGGAGACGACCGTCCCCTCGAACCCCCAGTGCTGGCGGAGGATCGTCGTGAGCAGGTGGTGGTTCGCGGCGCACGGAACGCCGTCGACGTCGGTGTAGGAGTTCATCACCGACCGGACCCCGCCGAGGGTCACCGCCATCTCGAACGACGGCAGGATGATGTCGGCGAACTCCCGCGGCCCCATCGTCACGGGGGCGTGGTTGCGGGCCCCGCGCGAGGCGGCGTACCCGGCGAAGTGCTTGAGCGTCGCGACGACACCGGCCTCCTCCAGACCGCGCACGTACGCCGTGCCGATGGTCGCGACCAGGTGCGGGTCCTCCCCGAGGGTCTCCTCGACCCGGCCCCAGCGGTAGTCCCGGACGACGTCCAGCACCGGCGCGAGGCCCTGGTGGACCCCGACGGCGTGCAGGTCCGCCCCGATCGCGGCCGCCATCTCGTGCACCAGCTGAGGGTGGAAGGTCGCCGCCCACGCCGGCGCGGCCGGGTAGACCGTGGCGCCGAGGGTGGTGAACCCGGTGAGGCACTCCTCGTGGACCACCGCGGGGATCCCGAGCCGCCCGGAGTCGACGACCTCCTGCTGCCGGGCCCGGACCCGCGCGATGCCCGCGGCCGCGGTGACCGGCTCGGTCCCGAAGACCCGGGTGAACTGGCCGAGCCCGTCGGGGAAGCCGACGGTGCCGTCGACGGCGGCGCGGTTGAACGCATCGGGCATCGGGGCGACGTCGGCGCCGCCGCCGTCGCCCGCGCCGGGGTCGACCGCGGTCCCCCACGAGCTGCCGAGCTGGGCGACCTTCTCCGCCAGCGTGAGCTGCACGAGCAGTGCTCTCGCACGGGCGTCGGGGGTGGCGGCCGGGTCCCGCCACGACGGGGCCGCCGACCGGTCGGGATCGGCGGTCACGGACGGGGATGCGGTCACGGGGTCTCCTCGGGGCTGGCGCGGATGGGGACGGTCGGTCGCGGCCGGGCGGTGGAGCCGCGGACGACGAGCCACGTCGCGAGCTCGACGTGGTGGGAGTCGAGGGACTCCCCGGCGGCCAGGCGGAGCAGCGTGCGCACGGCGGCAGCCCCCATGTCCCGCAGGGGCTGGTGGACGGTGGTCAGCGGCGGGGTCGCCCAGCCCGCCACGTAGGTGTCGTCGAACCCGACCACGCTGAGGTCCTCCGGGACGCGCAGCCCGAGGCGGCGGGCGGCCTCCAGGACGCCGAGCGCGGTCGCGTCACTGGCCGCGAACACCGCGGTCGGCGGGTCCGCCCGGCCCAGCAGCGCCGCGCCGAGGGACAGCCCGCTCTCCCAGCCGAAGTCCCCGTGCTCGACGAGCTCCGCCCCGACCACCGCGCCGGCCGACTCCAGCGCCACCCGGTAGCCGCCGAGGCGGGCCTGGCTGCACGCGGCCTCGCGCGGGCCGCCGATGAACGCGATGCGCCGGTGGCCGAGGGCCGTGAGGTGGCCGACCGCGGCGAGCGCGCCCGCGAAGTTCGTCGCGCCGACGCTGGTGACCTCGGTGTCCGGCGGACTGAGGGGGTCCACGACGACGAGGGCCAGCCCGGCCTCGCGGACCGCCTCGATCCGGGTCGGGACCAGCCGGGACGAGACGATGACCGCCCCGGCGCAGTGCGGGGCCGCGAGCCAGCTGTCCCACGCCCGGACGCTCGCCGGGTCGTCGGCGTCGGGGTAGGTGTCGACGAGCACCCCGACGTCCGCGTCGTTCGCGGCGTCGCTGATCCCGCTGAGCAGCTCCGACGCGTACGGGCTGAGCAGTCCGTCGAAGAACACCGCGACCGTCCCGGTCCGGACCGGGCGCCGCCGCGCCGACGGCGGGCTGTAGGCGTGCTCCAGCAGGGCGGCTCGCACCCGGGTGCGGGTGGCCGCGGCCACGTCCGGCCGGCCGTTGACGACCTTCGACACCGTCGGCATCGACACCCCGGCCGTGGCCGCGACGGCGGACAGCGTCGCCCGGGACGGCGCCGGCACGGCGTCCTCCCCGTCGACGTCCGCGCTCATGGGCGTCCTCCCGGTCTCGTGGCTTGACGTCTGGGCAAGCTACCCCTATTTTCGGTGATGGCTCAATTGTTTCGAGAAACATTTCGCGTTGCGATCTCGACCGCCCGTTTCGGACCAACCCGGGAGACCCGCCATGACGGCCAGCTTCACGCCCACCCCGCAGGACCACTTCTCCTTCGGGCTGTGGACGGTCGGCCACGTCGGCGGGGACCCGTTCGGCACCGCGACCCGGCCGGAGATCGCCCCGGCCGAGATCGTCCGCCACCTCGGTGAGCTCGGGGTGTACGGCGTGAGCTACCACGACAACGACGTGATCCCGTTCGACGCCATTCCCGCCGAGCGCGACCGGGCGATCTCGGACTTCCGCAAGGCCCTCGACGCGTCCGGCGTGGTGGTGTCCATGGCGACCACCGACCTGTTCAAGCACCCCGTCTTCAAGGACGGCGCGTTCACCTCCAACGACCGGTCGGTCCGCCGGTTCGCGCTCGCGAAGGCGCTGACCAACATCGACCTGGCCGCCGAGCTCGGCTGCCCGATCTACGACTTCTGGGGCGGCCGCGAGGGCGTCGAGGTGTTCGCCTCCAAGGACCCGAAGGAGGCCCTCAAGCGGCACCGCGAGGCGCTGGACTTCCTGTCGGAGTACGTCCTGGACCAGGGCTACGACATGCGCTTCGTCCTCGAGCCGAAGCCGAACGAGCCCCGCGGCGACATCTTCCTGCCCACGGTGGGACACATGCTCGGGTTCATCGCGACCCTCGCGCACCCGGACATGGTCGGGGTGAACCCCGAGACCGCGCACGAGACCATCGCCGGGCTGTCGTTCTTCCTCGGCGTCAGCCAGGTCGTCGAGGCCGGGAAGCTCTTCCACATCGACCTCAACGACCAGAAGAGTGGTCGGTTCGACCAGGACCTGCGGTTCGGGTCCGAGGGCATCAAGGACGCGTTCTTCCTCGTCCGGCTCCTCGAGCAGATCGGCTACGACGGCGCCAAGCACTTCGACGCCCGGCAGTACCGCCAGGAGTCCGGGCAGAGCATCTGGGACTTCGCCGCGGGCTGCATGCGGACCTACCTGATCCTGGCCGAGCGGGCCCGGCAGTTCGACGCCGACAGCGACGTGCAGGCGGCCCTCGTCGCCGCCGGCGCACCGGAGATCGCGACGCCGACCATCGGCGCCTACAGCGCCGCCGCGCTCGCGGAGCTGCGGGCGGAGTCCTTCGACCCCGAGGCCCTGGCCGCGCGGGACTACGCCAACAGCCGCCTCGACCAGCTGACGATCGAGACGATCCTCGGCGTGCGCTGACCCGGGTGAGCGGGGCTGCGGAGCCGACGCCCTCCCGATAGGGGGTACCGGGAGTCGCGCACATCTCAGGGGGGCGAGGTGCGATCGATGCGCCGACCCCGCAGCCCCTGCAGTGTGCGCGCTCAGCGGTGCGGCGTGCGCCGTTCCACGGGCTGGACGGCCAGCAGAGCCCAGATCATCGGCAGCTGCAGCGGGACCCGGGTCCAGGTGACGAGGCGGCTGTCCATCGGCCCGGGGTGCCGGCCCGAGCCGGCCTGCCGCGCCATGGCGACGTTCGCGGGCCAGATCGCCAGCAGGAGGAGGGCTCCCGCGGGTCCGGACCACGCCGCGCCGGCCGCGAGGCCGCCGGCGCAGACGCACTCGGCGACCCCGCTGAGGTGGACCAGGCGCCGGGGCGCCGGCAGCCCCCGCGGGAC
>CAXSIB010000184.1:0-6654 GCA_964237095.1 uncultured Actinomycetales bacterium | reverse complement strand
CCTTCCAGATGCCCAACTTCAGCACCGCCCACCCGGCGCAGCAGACCCTCCCGGTGGTCCAGGCCCTGCTGCAGAACCAGTTCAGCACCAACTACAACATCTCGTTCGCCTCCTACCTGATGGCGATGGCGCCGAGTCTCATCGGCTACATCGTCGCCCAGCGGTGGGTGATGTCCGGGCTGATGCGCGGCGCCATCAAGTAGGCGCCGACCTCGGTGAGCGAGCTCACCGGGGCGCAGGGTCGTCGGCAAGTGGCGTGCTCCACCCGCTGATTGGGTGGAACACGCCACTTCCCGTCCGGACGGTCAGCGACGGCGGGGGATCGGCGTCGCGAGCATGTCGAGGGAGACGCCCCAGAGGCGCTCGGCCGCCTCCGGGTCCAGCGCCCACGCGCGCACGCCGCTGCCGACCTCGGCGTCGTCAGCGACCGTCGGCGCCTCGTTCCCGTCCTCCAGGTAGTGCCCGCCGCGCCCGGCGAACTCGGGGGCGACCGCGGCGACCAGCGAGGTCGACGCCCCCTGCTGCGGGGTCTTCATCGTGAACCGGCCGGTCCGCTGTCCCTCGGCCCAGCTGTCGCGGACCTCCTGGGAGACGTGCTTCTGGAGGTTGGTCATGATCCCCCCGGGCATCAGCGCGTTGGCGATGATCCCGGCGCCGGACCACCGGCGGGTGGCCTCGACGGCGAACAGGACGTTGGCCGTCTTGGACTGGCCGTAGGCCGACCACGGGTCGTACGCGCGGCGCTCGTAGTGGATGTCGTCGAACACGACCGGGGAGCCCAGGTGCCCGCTGGAGCTGACCGACACGATCCGGGCCCCGCCCGCGGTGGCGAGCGCGTCGTGCAGGCCGAGGGCGAGCGCGAAGTGGCCGAGGTGGTTGGTCGCGAACTGCAGCTCCCAGCCCTCGGGGGTCAGCTCCCGTGTCGGTACCGCCATGATCCCGGCGTTGTTCACCAGCAGGTCCAGCTGCTCCGTCCACGACCCCACGAACTCCGCGATCGACGCCCGGTCGGTGAGGTCGAGGCGCGCGACCCGGACCCGGGGGTTGTGGGTCGTCGCGGTGATGTCGGCCGCCACGCGGGCCCCGGCGTCGGTGTCGCGGACGGCGAGGACGACCTCGGCCCCGGCGCGCGCGAGCGACCGCGCGGTCTCGATGCCGATCCCCGACGACCCGCCGGTGACGATCGCCCGGCGCCCGTCGAGATGGTGACCGGCGACGACCTCGTCGGCGGTGCTGGTCGCGGTGAAGCGGGTGGTGATGAGGGTCATGACCCGATCCTCCCGCGGCGCTCTCAGGTCTGGCCAGGACGGGGCGGCGGGGGCTCCGTGCTCGGACCGACGTGGCGGGCGAACCACTCGTTCCAGGTGCGGCACGCGGTCCAGCCGGCGCGCACCCGGTCCAGGCAGGCGGCGGTGTGCCACCACGGCGCGGGGTCGAACTCGTGGCTGACCGTGAGGCTCCGCCGGCGGATGAGGTCGAGGCGGGCGTGGTCCCGCGGCCAGCCCCGCGGGGCGGTCTTCAGCGGGTCGCCCTCGTCGAGGGGGTAGCCGGCCTTCTCCAGCGGCCGCAGGGCACGGCGGAGGTCGGCGACGACGCGGTCGTCGTCCATCGCGTGGCGCCACCGGTCGAGCTGGTCCCGGGCCGGGCGCCAGGCGCCGCCCGCGATCAGCAGCCCCGCCGGACCGATCTGCAGGTACAGCCCGCCGCCGGCCCCGGCGCCCACGGTCATCGCGGCGTGCTCCTGGTAGGGGCGCTTGTCGTGGCTGAAGCGCAGGTCGCGGTTCGGCCGGAAGACCTTCGGCACGCCGAACTCACCCGCCAGCGCGGCCGCGAGGGCCTCGAGCGGCTCGCGCACCGCCTGCCGGTAGGTGTGCAGGTGCGCGGTCCAGTACTCGCGGCTGTTGTCCTCGCCGAGGCCGTCGTAGAACTCGACGAGCCCGGAGCCGAAGCCGCGGAACGGTGGGGTCGGGTCGGTCCCGGGTGTCGCGGTCGCCGTCACGACCGGCAGTATCGCGGGCAGCGGACCGGGCGGTGGAGTCGGCGGCGGGCCCGACCAGGCGAGGTGAGGGGTGGACGGGGTGGACGAGGACGAGCTGCGGCGTGAGGCCGGGGCGTGGGCGGCGGTGGCGCTCGCGAACATCGACCGCGAGTTCCCGTACGCGGTGCTCCAGACCGTCCACGGCCCGGGGGAGCTGGCCGACCGGCCGCGGGACCGGACGCCGGTCTTCTTCGGCAGCTTCGACTGGCACTCGTGCGTCGAGATGCACTGGGTGCTGGTCCGGCTGCTGCGCCTCGTCCCGGACGCCGTGCCGGCACAGCCGGTCCGCGCCCGCCTCGACGAGACGTTCACCGAGGCGGGCGCGACCGCCGAGGCCGCGTTCGTCGCGAACCCGGACACCGGGGTCTACGAGCGGCCCTACGGCTGGGGCTGGGCGCTGCAGCTGACCGCCGAGCTCGCCCGCTGGGACGACCCCGACGCCCGGCGGTGGGCGGCCGCGCTCGCGCCCCTCGACCGGGCGGTCGAGTCCGCCTTCCTGGCCTGGCTGCCGACGCTGACCCACCCGGTTCGCCACGGGGTCCACGCGAACAGCGCGTTCGGGGTGTCCCTCGCCCTCGACCGGGCCGACCAGCTGGCCGCCGCCGGACGACCCGAGCTGCGTGACGCCGTGACTGCGGCCGCCGACCGCTGGTTCGGTGCGGACACCGACGGACCGGCCCGCTACGAGCCGTCCGGCCACGACTTCCTCTCCCCGGTGCTGGTGGAGGCCGAGCTGGTCGGTCGGCTGCACCCGGCGTCGTTCCCCCGGTGGCTGGAGGGGTTCCTGCCCGGGCTGGCGACCGCGGAGCCGGTCGAGCTGTTCACCCCGGTGGTCGTGCCGGACAGCACCGACGGGCACCTGGGTCACCTGCACGGGCTCAACCTCTCCCGGGCCTGGGCGCTGCGCCGCCTCGCGGCGATGCTCCCCGCCGGGGACCCGCGGGTGGCCGTGCTGCGGGCGGCCGCCGTGGACCACGCCGCGGCGGCACGCCCGCACGTCGTCGGCGGGGACTACGCCCTCGAGCACTGGCTGGCCGCCTACGCCCTCCTGCTCGCCACCGTCGACTGAGGGGACCCTGCGGTCAGGCCTTCCAGTCCTCGACCCGGACGCCCTTCCAGAAGGCGACGCGGTCGGTGATGTTCGCCGCGGCCGCCTTGGGCGTCGGGTAGAACCAGAGGGCGTCGGGGTTGGTCTTCCCGTCGACCTCGAGGCTCTCGTAGCTGGCCTCGCCCTTCCACGGGCAGGTGCTGTGGGTGCTCGACGGGCGCACCAGGTCGGCGCGGACGCTGGCCCGCGGGAAGTAGGCGTTGCCCTCGACCTCGACGATGTCGGTGCTCTCCGCGATGGTGGTGCCGTTCCAGACTGCCCTGGCCATGACGTCTCCTGGTGCGATCGGTGCTGCGTCCTTCGGCAAGGATCGTCCGATGCCCCCGACCGCGCCACCCTCCTCCGCCTCCTCCCCGCCGCCGACGGGCCCGGCCATGGCGGGCGCGGCGTACCGGGCACTGGAGAGCGTGTGGTCGGTGCCGCTGGTCGTGTCCGTCCAGTCGCGGGTGGTCATGGGGCACGTCGGCAACTCCGCGGCGGTGCCGGTGCTGCAGCTGTCGGGGTGCGAGGTCGCCGACGTGCCCACGACGCTGCTCAGCAACCACCCCTTCTACCCGGGGCTGCGGGGGCGCTCGCTGCCGGCCGAGGCCGTCGGGGAGCTGCTCGACGGGATCGCCGACCGCGGGGTCGGGCGGACGGCGGCCGGGGTCGTGTCGGGCTACCTCGGCTCCCCGGGGACGGCCCTGGTGCTGGCCGGGTTCCTGGAGCGGGCGCGGGCGGACAACCCGGGGCTGCGCTACACCTGCGACCCGGTGATGGGTGACGTCGAGCCGGGGCTGTACGTCGACTCCGGCCTGCCGGCCCTGTTCCGGGACCGCCTGGTGCCCCTCGCCGACGCGATCACCCCGAACCCGTTCGAGGCCGGCCGGCTGTCGGGACACGACGTGACGACCCCCGACGGCGTCCGCCGGGCCACCGACGTCCTGCTGGGGCTGGGCCCGTCGGTCGTCGTGGTCACCGGCACCCGCCTGTCCGACACTCCCGCTGATCGTCTCGACACCGTCCTCGCGACCGCCGACGGGCGCTGGCGGGTGCGGACCCCGTTCGTCGACCGCCACTTCGACGGCACCGGCGACACCTTCACCGCGGCCTTCGCCGGGGCCTGGCTGACCGGCGCCCCCGCTCCCACCGCGGTCGCCCGCGCGGCGTCCGTCCTGGCCGGCGTGGTCGCGGTCACGGCCGCCGCGGGCGCCAAGGAGCTCCAGCTGGTCGCCTGCCGGGCTCTGATCGCCGACCCGCCCCCGCTGGAGCTGCTGCCCTTCGACTGATCGGCCGGTGCGGACACTCCGGGGACCCGCCGGTCGTCAGCCCCCGCCGGCGTCCCGGTCGCGCTTGAACTGCTCCCAGTCCCGGAGCATCGCCTGGTGGTGGTGGTCGGCGAGCCAGGCCATGTAGTCACGCATGTTCGTCATGCGCCGCCGGCTCGGGGAGTCCTCGTCGCCGAAGTCGCGGACGACCTCGTCGGCGAACCGCATGCGCCGGTGCAGGTAGCCCCGCTCACCGGACAGGAACGCGCCCCAGACGTCCTCCTCGGCCCGGAAGTAGTGCCTGCGGTCCGCCGGGGCGGCGACGCGGCGGATGAAGCCCTGCTCGACCAGCAGCCGGGTCGCCGACGAGGGTGCTGATCTGCGATGAGCCGGTATCCGCCCTTGACGTGTCCGTTCAGGCCGAGGCGCTCAACCTCCTGACGACGCTGCAGTCCCAGCTGGGGCTGTCCTACGTCTTCATCGCCCACGACCTGTCGGTGGTCCGGCACGTGTCGGACCGGGTCGCGGTCATGTACCTCGGGCGGATCGTCGAGCAGGGTGACGAGGAGCAGATCTACGAGCACCCGACGCACCCGTACACCCAGGCCCTGCTCTCCGCGGTGGCTGAGCCCGACCGGGCGCTGGACCCGGCCGCCGGGGCCGCGACCACCCGCGGCCTGGCGATGCGCCGGGACCGCATCATCCTGACCGGCGAGGTCCCCGACCCCTCGAACCCGCCGTCGGGCTGCCGATTCCGCACCCGCTGCTGGAAGGCGCGCGACGTCTGCACCACCGACGTCCCGCTGCTGATCGACCGCCCCGACGACGCGGCCGGCCACCTCAGCGCCTGCCACTTCGCCGACACCAGCCCGGGCTGAGCAACGGGCCCGGGTGGCCCGGTGTGGACAGGGCGCCCGCGGTGCACCGGTGACTGGGCGCGGCGGACCTGGTGCGGTCGAAGTTCGTCGCGCTGGGCCGGCGGCGGCTCAGCCGGTGAATGGGAACCGCCGGGACCACCGGCTGCGAGCCGATCTGATCGAGGGGTGGAAGGCCGGGCGGGGTGGCCGGCGGCGGCTACGGTCCGTCGGGTGGCGCCGGCGGTGATCGTGCTCAACGGCGGGTCGAGTGCGGGCACGTCGTCCATCGCCCGCGCGCTGCAGCTCCTGCTCCCCGAGCCCTGGCTGACGTTCGGGGACGACGTCCTCGGCGAGGCCCTGCCGCGGTCCGGCCCGAACGCCCTGGTGACGTTCGGTCCCGCGGGGGAGGTGTGGGTCGCGGCGGGCTACCGGCCGCTGGAGCAGGCCTGGTACCGGGGGCTGGCCGCGATCGCCGCGGCGGGGGTCGGGCTGATCCTCGACGAGATCTTCCTGCGAGGGGCGTGATCCGGGGCTCTCAGGCCGCCGGACGGCCGCGTGCTGTCGATCCCGGACAGATGTTCGGGGACAGCCCCCGGTCAGTGTGGCTCGGCCGGCGGCCCGTCGCCCCGGGCACTGTCCCCGAGGCCGTCGTCCGCCGAGCCGCCGCGCTCATCGACCCCAGCGCCGATCGGGCGCTGGGTCCACGCCACGTCGTGCCAGCGCCCGTGCTTCCAGCCGATGCGCCGGTAGGTGCCGACGAGCTCGGAGCCCAACGCGCGGTGCAGCCCGACACTCGCCTCGTTGGGCAGGGTCATGCCTCCGACCGCGGTCCGGAAGCCGCGCCCGCCGAGGCTCGCCAGCAGCGCGGCGTAGAGCGCCCGGCCGCCGCCGTCGCGGCGCCGGCCCGACTCCAGGTACACGCTGACCTCGCACGACCAGCGGTAGGCGGCGCGCTCCTCGAACGGACGGCCGCAGGCGTAGCCGACCACCCGGCCACCGTCCTCCAGCACGAGGAACGCGTGCGTGCGCTGGGCATCGGCGATCCGGCGGCCCATCTCGTCGACCGTCGGCGGCTCGACCTCGAACGTCGTCGCGGTGTCGGTCACGTAGGGCGCGTAGATCGCCGCGCACGCGCCGGCATCGGCCGCCGTCGCATCCCGGACGGTGGGCGCGGGGTCTCGGACGACGAGGTCATCGCTCACCCCGGCGACGGTAGCGAGCCGGCCGGCGGTGGGGTGGCACGCTCCGGGCGTGGAGGTGGCCGGGCTGCTCCTGGCCGCGGGGTCGGGGAGCCGGTTCGGCGGCCCGAAGGCCCTGGCGCCCTGGGGCGCGACGACGCTCGCCGCCCACGCGGCGGGGGTGCTGCGCGACGGCGGCGCCGCGCCGGTGCTCGCGGTCGTCGGC
>CAXSIB010000183.1:0-6664 GCA_964237095.1 uncultured Actinomycetales bacterium | reverse complement strand
GGTGCCGGCGGAGCCGGTCGCCGGAGAGGTCTCGGCGGGCCCGGCACCGTCGGCGCCGCGGGACCTGCCGGCGGCTCCGCCGGTGCGCGCGTTGCGGGCGAGGATCCCCTCGCGCGCCGCTTCCCAGACCGACCCGTGCAGCCAGCGCCGGAGCAGGACGTAGGTGAGCCCGGTCCACGCCAGGAAGAGCGGCCAGCCCATGACGACGTCGGTGACCGACAGCCAGGTGAAGGCGTTCGCGAGCAGCAGCGGCCCGCGGACGGCCAGGCGGAGCAGGAAGAGCCCCACCCACAGCCAGGTGACCCGGGTGTAGGCGCGCAGTTGCTCCGGGTCCTCGCGGAACCCCCCGGGCCGGCCCGCCGCGGCCCCGACCAGGACCCCGATCAGCGGCCAGCGGACCAGCGCGGACACCGCGTAGACCACCGCGAGACCCAGCGCACGCACGATGCTGACCAGGTAGTAGTCACTCGCCCGGCCCGTCGCCTCGGCCACCCCGGCTGCGAGGGCGATGCCGAGGACGCCGCCGGCCACGGTCCGCAGCGGCTGACGGCGGACCACCCGCCAGATCGCCAGCACGACGGCGACGGCGACCGCGGCGAACACCGCGGGCCGCAGGACTCGGCCGTCGAGGGTGTAGGTCAGCGCGAAGACGATCGTCGGGGCCGCCGAGTCGACGAGCGCCGCCGGCCCGCCGACCGCGTCCATCAGCGCCAGCAGGGTGTGGCGCTCGCGCGGACCGCCCGGCCGCGACCCGTCCGGTGCCGTGCCGCCGGGGTCGCTCACCGGACCTCGGTGATCTCCGGGCCACGCTCGAACGGCTCCAGCGGCGGGCGGCCGCCGTCGGCCGGGAGGTCGGCCGCGCCGGCCGGCTGGCCCGGGATCACGAACCGCAGCGGGTCCCGCGGCGCCATGGCCTCGTTCCCGCGGACGACGGTGACGCCGGCGAGGATGGCGTCCAGGCGCGTGGCGGTGTCCGGCTCGATGGCCGCCCGACCCAGGAAGGCCCCGCGCAGGAACCACCGGGGACCGTCGATGCCGACGAACCGCGTGACCTGGACCGCCTCCTGGCCGTCGGGCAGGGTCACCGCGACCTGGATGAGCAGCTCGTCGCCCCAGCGGCCCGCGACCGCCTGGGTCAGCCCCCCGGCGCCGCCGGCCTCGGTGGCGATCTCGTCGCGCACCTCGTCCCACAGCCCCTCGTGGCGCGGGGCGGCGAACGCGCGCAGCTCCAGGGCCTTCTCCGGGCCGTCGACGAGGAGCAGCGACATGACGGCCTCGGTCTCCGGGTCGGCCTGCAGCTGGATCTCGATGCCCTCCAGCACGTCGTCCGCGGTCGGGAGCCGGATCGCGCCCAGGTCGAGGAAGTCCGCGGCGGGATCGGCCTCGGAGACGTCGCGGGGCAGCGGGCCCGTCGCGACCGCGTCACCGAGGGACACCGGGGACCCGGCGCCGGGGACGCCGGACGCGTCCGCCGGATCGGCGAGGTCGGCCGGGTCGACAGGATCGGCCGGGTCGTCGACAGGGTCGGCCGGGTCGGCGGCGGCCGGGTCGACGTCGGTCGCGGTCGCGGCCGGATCGACCCCGCTCAGGTCGTCGGCCGCGGCCGTCACGGGGTCGGCGTCGACCGCCCCGTCGGCAGGCGGGGTGGGGTCGCCGGCGACCGCGGGGGGCGCGTCACCGGTGGACGCTCGGCGGCGGCGGCTGAACAACGGCACGACAGTTCCCCCGGGAGGACGGGCTGGGCACGGACGCTGCGACCCTATCGCCGGGCCTCCCGGCGGGTGCGGGCGCTCAGGCCCCGGCCGGCTCCCCGGCACCCGCCCGGCGCAGGACGGCGGCCACGTCGGGCGGGGAGTAGCCCGGGCCCTTCAGCACCTTGCCGTCGGCCCGGAGCACGGGGTGCCCGTCCGCGCCGAGCTTGCTCATGTTGGCCCGGTGGACCTCGGCGAAGACCTCGTCGAAGGGGATGCCGAGGGCGTGGGCGGTGCCGCACGCGATGTAGACGACGTCGGCCAGGGCGTCGGCGACCGCGACGAGGTCGCCCGCCGCGAGGGCGTCGCGGAGCTCGCCGACCTCCTCGTCGAGGAGGTCCCGGCGCAGGTCCAGCTCCGCCGCCGGGACGGCCAGGGTCGGGTGCGGGCGGGAGCGGACGCCGAATGCGGCGTGGAACCGGCCGACGGCCTCGAACGGCGTGCGGGGGGCGCCGGGGCCGACGCGGTCGTCGGAGTCGGGGTCCACGGCGCTGCTCCTCGGGTCGGGCGGCCGGTCGGCGGCCGATCAGGTCACGGCCGGCCGACCGTCGGGTGGTGGGTCGACGGGTCCGTCGGCCGGTCGGTCAGGTGGTGCCGGGCGCGGGTCGCCGACCGGCGGATGGGACAGTCTGACAGTGACGGACAGCCCGGCGGCCGGCGCCGCGACCGCGGCCGGCGCCGACGACGAGAACGACCACGACCACGACGACGCCGGGGCCGACGCCGGAGCGGGCACCGGCGACGGGCACGTCGTGATCTACCACGAGCGCCTCGGACCGCCGCTGTGGTGGGCGGTACCGGTCGTCGGGATGGTCGCGAGCGTCGCGGTCGCCCTCGCGGCGGCGGTCGGTGCCGACGCCGCCGCCGAGGGCGCCGCGGTCACCATCCTGATCGCGGTGGTCGGTGCGATCGGGCTGTCCCGGGCCGTGCTCGACGTGCGGTCCGACGGGATCCGGGTGGACCGGGCCGTCCTCCCGCTCACGGTCCTCACCGGCGCTCGGGCGCTCGACCCGGCGCAGGCCGGGCAGCTGCGCGGGCCGGGCTACGACCCGCGCGGCTGGTACCGGCTGCGCGGCTGGATCCCGGGCGCGGTGCTGCTGACGCTGTCGGACCCGGTGGACCCGACGACGTTCTGGTACGTCTCGAGCCGGCGGCCGGAGCTCGCGGTGGCCGCCGTCGCCCGGGCCGTCGGCGTGGCCGGCGACCCGGGCTAGCCGGCAGGAGCTCAGGCCGCGCAGTCCCGGCAGACCAGGCGGGCGCCGTCGTGCTCGGCGAGCTGGCTGCGGTGGTGGACCAGGAAGCAGACCGAGCAGGTGAACTCGTCGGCCTGGCGCGGGATCACGCGGACGGACATGTCCTCGTTGGACATGTCGGCGCCCGGGAGCTCGAAGTTCTCCCCGGCCTCCTCCTCGCTCTCCTGGTCGAGGGCGCTGGTGCCCTTGTCGACCCGGCGGGCCTTCAGTTCCTCGATGCTGTCCTCGTTGAGGTCGTCGTCGGTCCGACGCGGTGCGTCGTAGTCGGTGGCCATCTCGTGTCATCCCTGTCTGGTGCCGGACGGTGTCTCGTGGTCGTGAGCCCGGTGCGACGGCGCGCCGGTGCTGCACGGGAGGTGCGGTGGTGCTGGTCGTGCTGGTCGTGCCAGGTGGTCGTCTCGGCTGCGGTGGTCAGAGGCTGCGGCGGTCGTCGGTGCGGTCCGTGGGGCACGCGTCGGCGCGTCGGTGCTGGTGGTCGCCGCTGCGCGGGACGGGGCGGTGCGGGGTCGTCCGGGCGGTGCCGGGCACGCGTGGGGCGCTGGACCGGCTGCCGTCTCCTCACGGCCGTCCGGGCTCGCGCGCGCAGTATGCACGGCTGATGGACGCGTGTAAAGCAGCTCCCCGCCAGCGTTTGTTCCCGGTCGGACCCGGGGTCTCCCCGGGGCCCGGCCGGCGCCGCCGCGGAGCGTGGCGCGGGGGTCAGCCGGCGTCGCGCGGGGGCGTGACCATGAGCTCAGCCGGTCGGCGCGGTGAGCTCGGGCCGGGCGGTCGCGGGGTCGGTCCAGAGCTGCTCGAGGACGTCGAGCAGCGGCTCGGCGAGGCCCGGGACCGCGGCCAGGACCAGAGTCCGCCCGACCGGCAGGCCGCGGCGGCCGAGCACCGTCGCACCCGCCTCCGCGGCGACCAGCGCGCCGCCCGCGTGGTCCCAGTCGTTCAGCCCGCGCTCGTAGTAGGCGTCGAGGCGGCCCGCCGCGACCGCGCACAGGTCGAGGGACGCCACGCCGATCCGCCGGAGGTCGCGCACCCGGGGCAGCAGCCCGGCGGCCACGATGCCGTCCGCGGCGCGGGCCGACGCGGTGTACCCGAAGCCGGTCCCGACGAGGGCGGTGCCGAGGTCGTCGGGCGCGGCCGCCGGGTCCAGGCGCAGCGGTCGGGTCCCGTCGGCGTCGGTGATCGTCGCCCCGAGGCCCGCGGCCGCGGCGAAGACCTCGCCCGTCGGGGGGTTCGCGACCGCGGCCGCCAGGGTCCGGCCGTCGCGGCGGACCGCGATCGACACCGCCCACGTCGGGATGTCGTAGAGGTAGTTGACGGTGCCGTCGATCGGGTCGAGCACCCACTGGGTGACCCCGGCCGCCACCCCGGCCGCCGCGGCCCCGCCGCCCTCCTCGCCGAGGATGACGTCGGCCGGCCGCGCGGCCGCGAGCCGCTCCCGGACGAGGGCCTCCACCGCGAGGTCGGCGCGGGTGACGACGTCGGTCCGGCTGGACTTGGTCGCCGCGACCGCCACCCCCTCGCGGCGCAGCCGGCGCGCGAGCCGGCCGGCCTCCCCGGCGAGGGTCACGGCCAGCTCGCGGAGAGCGGTCAGCTCGGCGGCGGGGACCGGCTCGGTGGTCGGGACGGGGTCGGGCACGGTTGCGGTCACGCCCCCAGCGTCCTCTCCGCGCGGCCCACCCCGGGCCGGTGCGATGCCGTCAGGCGGCCTCGGGGACCAGCACCGGGGCGTCGACCCCGCTCAGCGCCGGCTTCGGGCCGCGCAGGTTCGGGCAGCACCCCACGGGGCAGACGTCGTGCATCGCGGGCCACGCGGTGACCGCGCAGCGCTCGGGCACGACGACCGCGGCGCCGGGCCCCGCCGTGCGCGCCCGCTCGACGGCGGCCCGCTCGAGCAGCAGCTCCCGCGGGACCGCGACGAACCGGGGGTCGGTCCCGACGGTGGCCGCCCGGACGAACGGCAGGCCCAGCTCGGTCGCCGTCTCCGCCGCCTCCACGTCGAGGTCGAAGATCACCTCCATGTGGTCCGAGACGAACCCGAACGGCACGATGACGACGGCCGGGGTGCCCGCCGCCGACAGCTCGCGCAGGTGGTCGTTGACGTCGGGCTCCAGCCAGGGCTGACCGGGCGGGCCCGAGCGCGAACAGAACGTCAGCGCGTACGGGTGGGTGGTGCCGGTGTCGCGGGCGACCCGGGCCGCGACCTCGGCGGCCAGGGCGTCGTGCTGTCCCGAGTAGCCGTGGCCGGTCGGGGCGGCGCCGGCGTCCATCGCCACCGGGATCGAGTGGGTGACGAAGACGATCGCGGCGTCGTCGCGGAGGCCGGCGGGCAGCTGCCCCAACGCCGTCGTGACCGCGTCCGTGACGGGGTCGACGAAGCCCGGGTGGTTGAAGTAGTGCCGCAGCTTCTCCAGCCGGGGCACGGGGTTCTCTCCCGGCGCCCCGGTGGACTCGGCCGCGACGACGGCGGTCGCGGCCGCCAGGTCCTCCCGGTACTGCCGGCACCCGGAGTAGGAGGAGTAGGCGCTCGTCGCGAAGACCGCCGCCCGGCGGACCCCGTCGGCGCGCATCTGCCGGAGGGTGTCGGCCAGGAAGGGGTCCCAGTTGCGGTTGCCCCAGTAGACCGGGACGTCGACGCCGTGGTCGGCGAGGTCGGCGCGCATCGCGGCCAGCAGCGCGCGGCACTGGTCGTTGATCGGGCTGCGGCCGCCGAAGTGCTGGTAGTGCTCGGCCACCCCGGCGAGCCGCTCGTCGGGGATGCCCCGGCCGGCGGTCACGATCTTGAGGAACGGCAGCACCTGCTCGGGGCTCTCGGGGCCGCCGAAGCTCAGCAGCAGGAGCGCGTCGTAGGGGTCGGGGCCGCCGACCGCCGCCGTCGGCTGGTCGTCGTCGTCGAGGCGGTCGTCGTGCTCGAGGTGGTCGGCTCGCTGGGACACGGGACAAGTCTGACGCGGGCGTCCGACAGCGGCTCGCCCGGGTCGGGAAGCCCCGCCGGCCGATCGGGGTTGTGGTCGCGGAGCGCCGGCGCGGCGCCCCGCACCACCGTCTCCCGAGGAGCAGGCCGTGAAGGTCGAGATCTGGTCCGACGTCGTGTGCCCCTGGTGCTACATCGGCAAGCGGCGCTTCGAGACCGCCCTCGCCGGGTTCGCCCACGCCGACCGCGTCGAGGTCGAGTGGAGGGCGTTCGAGCTCGACCCGACCTCGGTCTCCGCGCCGGCCGACGAGCACGCCGCTGCCGGCGACCACGCCCGGCGGCTCGGGGCGAAGCTCGGCGTCCCGGTCGCGCAGGCCGAGGCGATGCTCGACTCGATGACGGCCACGGCCGCCGCCGAGGGTCTCGACTTCCACTTCGACCGGGTCGTCGCGGCCAACACCGTGGATGCTCACCAGGTGATCCACCTCGCCGGCGAGCGCGGCGTGCAGGACGCGGTCGAGGAGCGGCTCATGCGGGCGTACTTCACCGAGGGAGCCGCGGTCGGCGAGCGCGACGTCCTGGTCCGCCTCGCCGCCGAGGCCGGCCTCGACGCCGCCGAGGTCCGCGGGGTCCTCGCCGACGGCACGTTCGTCGACGCCGTCCGCGCGGACGAGGACGAGGCGCGCTCGCTCGGGATTAACGGCGTGCCCTTCTTCGTGGTCGACGAGCGCTACGGCGTGTCGGGCGCGCAGCCC
>CAXSIB010000182.1:0-6667 GCA_964237095.1 uncultured Actinomycetales bacterium | reverse complement strand
GGTCGAGCACCACGGCCGGGTCGCCGCCCGGGTCGAGCACGACGCCGGAGCCGCCGGCCGGGCGGGCGGCGCCGATCAGCCACTGGGGGAACGGGTGCGCCGGGCGGGCCACCGACCGCACGGTCTTGCGGGTGAGCACGTCGAAGCCGTAGCCCGCCATCGCGGACACCCAGGCGGCGTTGGCGGTCAGCGGGCACGCCGGGACCCCGACCACGCCGCGGGTGCGCCGGCCGAACAGCACCGGGCCCTCGCCCCGGTCGAGGGCGTCGCGGACCTGGATCGGCAGCCAGCGCCGGTCGCCGCGGGGACCGCCGAGGTTGTCCTCGAGGTCGACCGTGACGTCGTAGACCGCCGTCACCGCACGCCCGCCCGGGACGGCATGTCCTGCGCCCACGACTGCAGCGGGCGGACCCGGAAGGGCCGCTCCCGCAGGGACTCGATGCCCTGCACGGCCGCGGCGAGACCCTGCACGGTGGTGACCAGCGGGATGCCCCGCGAGACGGCGGCCGCACGGATCTCATACCCGTCCTGCCGGGGGCTCGCCCCGCCGACGGTCGCCCCGCGCGGGGTGTTGACGATCAGGTCGATGCCGCCGTCGAGGATCCGCCCGACGACGGTGGGCTCGCCGTCCGGGCCGGGGCCCTCGCCGAACTTGCGGACGACGGCGGCGGTCACCCCGAAGCGGGCCAGGACGCTCGCGGTCCCGGCGGTCGCGCAGATCGTGAAGCCCAGGTCCGCCAGGCGCTTGAGGGGGAACACCATGTGCCGCTTGTCGCGGTCGGCGATCGAGACGAACACCGTCCCGTGCAGGGGCAGACCCAGGATCGCGCCGGACTGGCTCTTGGCGTAGGCGGTCCCGAAGTCGGCGTCGATGCCCATGACCTCGCCGGTGGAGCGCATCTCCGGCCCCAGCAGGGTGTCCACGCCCGTGCCGTCCGCGCCGCGGAAGCGGTTGAACGGCATGACGGCCTCCTTGACGGCCACCGGCCCGCCCGGCACGAGCGCCGCGGTGCCGCCGTCGCCGAGCGCGGGCAGCAGCAGCTCGCCGCGGAGCTCCGCGATCGTGGCGCCGAGCATGATCCGGGCCGCGGCCTTGGCCAGCTGGACCCCGGTGGCCTTCGACACGAACGGGACCGTCCGCGACGCCCGCGGGTTGGCCTCGAGCACGTAGAGGACGTCACCGGCCAGTGCGTACTGGATGTTGAGCAGGCCGCGGACCCCGACCCCCTCGGCGATGGCCCGGGTCGAGGTGCGGATCCGGTCGATCTCCCGCTCCCCCAGCGTCATCGGCGGCAGGCTGCACGCGGAGTCCCCGGAGTGCACCCCGGCCTCCTCGATGTGCTCCATCACCCCGCCCAGGTAGAGATCGGTGCCGTCGTAAAGGGCGTCCACGTCGAGCTCGAGGGCGTCGTCGAGGAACCGGTCGACCAGCAGCGGCGAGCGGGCCAGGTCGGCGCCGTCGGCGAGGTGGCGGCGCAGGTAGTCCGCGAGCGCCGCGTGGTCGTCGACAATCTCCATCGCGCGCCCGCCGAGGACGTAGGACGGGCGGAGCAGCACCGGGTACCCGATCTCCTCGGCCAGGCTGCGGACCTGCTCCACCGAGGACGCCGTGGCGTGCCGCGGGGCGGGCAGGTCGGCGGCGGCCAGGACCCGGCCGAACAACGCCCGGTCCTCCGCGAGGTCGATCGCGTCGGGGGAGGTCCCGACGATCGGGACGCCGGCGTGCGCGAGGTCCTGGGCGAGCCCGAGCGGGGTCTGGCCGCCGAGCTGCACGACCACCCCGGCCAGCGGGCCGGCCGCGCGCTCGGCCTCGACGACCTCGAGCACGTCCTCGAGGGTGAGCGGCTCGAAGTACAGCCGGTCGGCGGTGTCGTAGTCGGTGCTGACGGTCTCCGGGTTGCAGTTGACCATCACGGTCGCGTAGCCGGCGTCGCGCAGCGCCATCGCCGCGTGCACACAGGAGTAGTCGAACTCGATGCCCTGACCGATCCGGTTCGGGCCCGATCCGAGGATGATCACCGCGGGCTTCGTCCGCGGGGCGACCTCGGTCTCCTCGTCGTAGCTGGAGTAGTGGTACGGCGTGCGGGCGGCGAACTCCGCGGCGCAGGTGTCGACGGTCTTGTAGACCGGGCGGACCCCGAGCGCGCGGCGCAGCTCCCGCACGACCTGCGGCGAGAGCCCGCGCAGCGCGCCGAGCTGGACGTCGGAGAAGCCGTGGCGCTTGGCCCGGCGCAGCAGCGCGGCGTCCAGGGTCGGCGCCGCCGCCACCGCCGCGGCCACCTCGGTCAGCAGCAGCAGCTGGTCGAGGAACCACGGGTCGATGCGGGTGGCGTCGGCGAGGGCGTCGACCCCCACCCCGGCGCGCAGGAGGTCGAGCACGTCGTTGATGCGGCCCTCGTACCCGTCGCGGACCTTCACCAGCACGGCGGCCGCGGTGTCGGCGTCGAGGACCGGCACCGAGTGGTCCGGCTCGCTGCCGCGGCGTTCCATCGAGCGCAGCGCCTTCTGCATCGCCTCGGTGAAGTTCCGCCCGATGGCCATCGCCTCCCCCACGCTCTTCATGTGGGTGGTGAGGCGGCGGTCGGCGCCGGGGAACTTCTCGAACGCGAACCGCGGCACCTTGACCACGACGTAGTCCAGCACCGGCTCGAAGGACGCGGGGGTGGCGCCGGTGATGTCGTTGGAGATCTCGTCGAGGGAGTAGCCGATCGCCAGCCGGGCGGCGATCTTGGCGATCGGGAAGCCGGTCGCCTTGCTCGCCAGCGCCGACGAGCGCGACACCCGCGGGTTCATCTCGACCACGATCACCCGCCCGGTCGAGGGCTCGATCGCGAACTGGATGTTGCAGCCGCCGGTGTCGACCCCGACCGCGCGGATGACGCCGATCGCGATGTCGCGCAGGTGCTGGTACTCGCGGTCGGTGAGGGTCATCGCCGGGGCGACGGTGATGCTGTCCCCGGTGTGGACGCCCATCGGGTCGACGTTCTCGATCGAGCAGACGACCACGACGTTGTCCGCGTGGTCGCGCATCAGCTCGAGCTCGTACTCCTTCCACCCCAGCACGGACTCCTCGAGCAGGACCTCCGTCGTGGGGCTCGCGTCGAGCCCGGCCCCGGCCAGGCGCGTGAGGTCGGTGGCGTCGTGGGCGATCCCCGAGCCCGCGCCGCCCATCGTGAACGACGGCCGGATGACGACCGGGAACCCGAGGTCGCCGGCCGCCGCCTCGCACTCGGCGAGCGTGCGGCAGACGACCGAACGGGCGACCTCCTCGCCCAGCCCCGTCACGATGGCCTTGAACTTCTCCCGGTCCTCCCCGGCCTCGATCGCGTCGATGCGCGCGCCGATCAGCTCGACGTCGTACTTCGCCAGGATCCCGGCCGCGTCGAGGGCGACCGCGGCGTTCAGCGCGGTCTGGCCGCCGAGGGTCGGCAGCAGGGCGTCGGGGCGCTCGGCGGCGATGACCGCCTCGAGCACCTCGGTGGTGATGGGCTCGACGTAGGTCGCGTCGGCGATCTCCGGGTCGGTCATGATCGTGGCCGGGTTGGAGTTCACGAGGATGACCCGCAGGCCCTCCTCGCGCAGGACCCGGCACGCCTGGGTCCCGGAGTAGTCGAACTCGCACGCCTGCCCGATGACGATCGGCCCGGAGCCGATCACGAGCACGCTACGGATGTCGGCGCGACGCGGCATCAGCCCTGTCCCTCCTGTTGGGTGCGGCCCTTCCTGGTCGCGATGAGCTCGGAGAACCGGTCGAAGAGCGGGTTGGCGTCGTGCGGGCCGGCCGCCGCCTCGGGGTGGTACTGGACCGAGAACGCCGGGACGTCCAGGCAGGACAGGCCCTCGACGCTGCCGTCGTTCAGGCAGACGTGGCTGATCCGGGCCCGGCCGAACTCGGTGTCGAACGGCTCGGCCGACGGCAGCACCGCCGCCGTCCCCCGCCCCGCGGCCGGCTCGCGCTCGTCCTCGGGACCCGGCTCGAGCTGCTGACCGGCAGCACCCGACCCGGGCCGGTCCGGGGCCGCGACCGCGAAGCCGTGGTTCTGCGCGGTGATCGCGACCCGGCCGGTCAGGCGGTCCAGCACCGGGATGTTCAGCCCGCGGTGGCCGTAGGGCAGCTTGAAGGTCCCGAGCCCGAGCGCCCGGCCGAGGATCTGGTTGCCGAAGCAGATCCCGAACAGCGGGATCCCACGCGCGAGCACCGCCCGGGCGAGGTCGACAGGTCCCTGCTGGGTGGCCGGGTCGCCGGGACCGTTGGAGAGGAACACCCCGTCCGGGCCGCCGCCGGGACCCCCGCCGCCGACCGCCATGACCTCCTCGACCGACGCCGTGCCCGGCAGGACGTGGACCTCGAGGCCACGCGCCGCCATCTCGGCCGGGCTGGAGCTCTTGATGCCCAGGTCCACGGCGACGACCGTGCCGCGCCGCTCCCCCACCGCGGGCACCACGTACGCGGCCGCGGTGGTGACGGTGTCGACCAGGTCCGCGCCGGTCATCCCCGGCTGGGACCTGACCTCGGCGACGAGGTCGGCCACCGGCCGCGCCAGGTCCGCGGGGGCGGAGGTCACCAGCCCGCGCATGGACCCGGCGCCGACGAGGTGGCGGGTCAGCGCGCGGGTGTCGACGCCGGCGATCCCGACGACCCCCGCGGCGGCGAGGTCGTCGTCGAGGGTGCCCTGCGCGCGCCAGGACGACGGGACCCGGGCCGGGTCACGCACGACGTACCCCGCCACCTGGATCCGGGCGGACTCCTGGTCGGTGCCGTTGACCCCGGTGTTCCCGATGTGGGGGGCGGTGGCGACCACGATCTGCCCCGCGAACGAGGGATCGGTGAGCGTCTCCTGGTACCCGGTCATCCCGGTCGTGAACACCAGCTCGCCGAACGAGCGGCCCGGCGCGCCCCAGGCCTCGCCGTGGAACACCCGCCCGTCCTCGCAGACCACCAGCGCCGGCAGGGGTGTGGGGGCGGGGCCGGGTGCGGTGCTCATGCGGCGACTCCGATCAGGTCGGCCGCGGCGGCGGCGAGGAGGTGGCGGTCGGCGTCGGTGCCGGGGCGGACGCCGGTGTCCAGCTCGGTGCCGCCGCAGTCCCAGGTGAGGACGACGAGCTCGGGCCGGGGGCCGACCTTGCCGGCGATGCCGGTGTCGCGGCGCACGGCGTGCAGGGCCCCCGCGGCGATGAAGAGGGCCGGGGCGCCGGCCCGGTCGATGACGATCCCCGGGTGCGGGCCGCCGGCGACCACCCCGACGGTCCCGCGGGCCCGCACGCCGAGCCCGTGGGCGACGACCCGGTCGAGCCAGTCCCCCGCGCGGACGCTGCTCACGTAGAGCACGGGGACCACCGGCTCGGGCGGGGCGGTGTCCGCGGGCGGGACGGGGGGCGCGGCGATGTCGGCCTGGCCGGCCGCGCGGGCGCGCCAGCCGCGCCGGGCGGCCAGGAACACCAGTGCCAGCAGGAAGGCCACGACGGCGAACGTGATCAGGTCGCGCAGCCCGTTCCTCACCGCGCGCCCGCCCCGACGGCGCCGCGGGGGTCGACGACGGTGCCGCGCCGATCGAGGGCCGCGCCGGCCGGCGTCACCGCGACCCCGTCGAGGACCGTCGCCCGGCCGCCGAGGAAGGTCGCGCGCACCTGCCCGGGCAGCCGCCGGCCCGCGAACGGCGTGTTGCGGCTGCGGCTGGCCAGCTGGGCCGGGTCCACGGTCCACGGCGCCGCCGGGTCGTAGAGGGTGACGTGCGCCGGCTCCCCGACGGCCAGCGGCCGGCCGAACCCGGCGAGGCGCCCGATCGCGGCCGAGCGCACCGACAGCCGGTCGGCGACCCCCGCCCAGTCGAGCAGACCCGGGTCCACCAGGGCCTCCTGGACGACGGCGAGCGCCGTCTGCAGCCCGAGCATGCCCATGGCCGCGGCGTCCCACTCGCAGTCCTTGGCCTCGACCGGGTGCGGGGCGTGGTCGGTGGCGATCGCGTCGATCGTGCCGTCGGCGACCGCGGCCCGCAGGGCGGCCACGTCGGCCGCCGTCCGCAGCGGCGGGTTGACCTTGAACACCGGGTCGTAGCCCTCGGCGAGGTCGTCGGTGAGCAGCAGGTGGTGCGGGGTGACCTCGGCGGTGACCCCGATGCCCCGCTCCTTCGCCAGCCGGATGATCGCGGCCGAGCCCGCGGTGGAGACGTGGCAGACGTGCAGCCGGCTGCGGGTGTGCGCCGCGAGCAGCACGTCGCGGGCGATCACGGCCTCCTCCGCGACCGCCGGCCAGCCGGTCAGGCCGAGCCGCGCGGACACCTCGCCCTCGTGCATCTGGGCGCCCTCGGTGAGCCGGTCGTCCTGTGCGTGCTGGGCGATGACGCCGTCGAAGGCGCGCACGTACTCCAGCGCGCGACGCATCAGCAGCGGGTCGGACACGCAGCGCCCGTCGTCGGAGAAGACCCGCACGCCGGCCGCGGAGTCCGACATCGCCCCCAGCTCGGCGAGACGCCGGCCCGCGAGGCCGACCGTGACCGCCCCGACCGGCTGGACGTGGCACCAGCCGGCGTCCCGACCGAGGCGCCACACCTGCTCCGCGACCCCGGCGGTGTCCGTCACCGGGTCGGTGTTGGCCATCGCGAACACCGCGACGAAACCCCCGAGCGCCGCCGACCGGCTGCCGCTCTCGACGGTCTCGGCGTCCTCG
>CAXSIB010000181.1:0-6694 GCA_964237095.1 uncultured Actinomycetales bacterium | reverse complement strand
CCGGCACGATGAACCCGTTCCAGCACGGCGAGGTGTTCGTCACCGACGACGGCGCGGAGACCGACCTCGACGTCGGGCACTACGAGCGCTTCCTCGACGTCGACCTGTCGGGCTCGGCCAACGTCACCACGGGCCAGATCTACTCCACGGTCATCGCCGCGGAGCGCCGCGGGGACTACCACGGCGACACCGTGCAGGTGGTGCCCCACATCGTCGACGCGATCGCCGACCGGATCACCGCGCTGGACTCCGACGAGGTCGACGTCGCGATCACCGAGGTCGGCGGCACCGTCGGTGACATCGAGTCGCTGCCGTTCCTGGAGGCCGTGCGCCGGGTCCGCCAGCAGGTCGGCCGGGAGAACTGCTTCTTCCTGCACGTCTCCCTGGTGCCGTTCATCGGGCCGTCGGGGGAGCTGAAGACCAAGCCCACGCAGCACTCCGTGGCCCGCCTGCGCGAGGCCGGCATCACCCCCGACGCGATCGTCGCCCGCGCCGACCGCGACCTCCCGCCGTCCCTGCTGAACAAGATCGCGCTGATGTGCGACGTGGACCTCGAGGCGGTCATCCCGACCCCGGACGCGGCCTCGATCTACGAGATCCCGAAGGTGCTGCACGCCGGCGGGCTGGACGCCTACGTGGTGCGCCGGCTCGGGCTGCCGTTCCGCGACGTCGACTGGACCGAGTGGGACGAGCTCCTGCGCCGGGTCTACGCGCCCCGCGAGGACGTCACGATCGCCCTGGTCGGCAAGTACGTCGACCTGCCCGACGCCTACCTGTCGGTGACCGAGGCCCTGCGCGCCGGCGGGTTCGCCCACGACGCCCGCGTCCGCCTCCGGTGGGTCGTGTCCGACCACTGCCAGACCCCCGAGGGCGCCGCCCGTGAGCTCGGCGACGTCGACGCGGTCTGCATCCCCGGCGGCTTCGGGGTCCGCGGCATCGAGGGGAAGATCGGTGCGGTCCGCTACGCCCGCGAGCACGAGCTGCCGATCCTCGGGCTCTGCCTCGGACTGCAGTGCATGGTCGTGGAGACCGCCCGGCACCTCGCCGGGATCCCCGACGCGAACTCCGCGGAGTTCGACCCGGACACCCCGGACCCGGTCGTCGCGACGATGGCGGACCAGGTGGACATCGTCGCCGGGCGCGCCGACCTCGGCGGGACGATGCGCCTCGGGGCTCAGGAGGCCGTGCTCACCGAGGGCTCCCTCGTCCGCGAGCTGTACGGGAAGTCCCACGTCAGCGAGCGGCACCGGCACCGCTACGAGGTCAACAACGCCTACCGGCCGCGCCTGGAGGCCGCCGGGCTGCACCTGTCCGGGGTGTCGCCGGACACCCGGCTGGTGGAGTTCGTCGAGCTCGACCGGAGCCTGCACCCGTTCTTCGTCGGCACCCAGGCGCATCCGGAGTTCACGTCCCGCCCGACCCGGCCGCACCCGCTCTTCGCCGGCCTGGTCGGCGCGGCGCTGGCCCGCCAGCGCGCCGAGCGCCTCGAGGTGGACGACGAGGTGCCCGCGCCGGTGCTCGCCGCCGCCGGGACGGGCCGGTGACGGCCGGCGTCGCGGCGGGCACCGAGCTCGCGGACACCGAGGAGAGCTGGCCCGTCCGGCACACCGACACCGCGTTCACCGGGAAGGTCGTCAGCGTCCGCCAGGACGAGGTCGTCCCGCCCGGCGGCGGCGCGCCGTTCGTCCGCGACGTGGTCGTCCACCCCGGGGCGGTCGCGATCCTGGCCCTCGACGACGCCGACCGGGTCCTGCTGGTCCACCAGTACCGCCACCCCGTCGGGCACCGGCTGTACGAGATCGTCGCCGGCCTGCTCGACGTCGAGGGCGAGGACCCCCTCGACGCCGCGAAGCGGGAGCTGGTCGAGGAGGCCCACGTGGTCGCCACGGACTGGCGGGTGCTCGTGGACCTGTTCACCTCCCCCGGCATGACCACGGAGTCCATCCGCGTGTACCTGGCCCGCGGGGTCGGCGACGCCCCGGGTGACCGGTTCCACGGCGAGGACGAGGAGGCCGACATGCCGACCTCGTGGGCGCCCCTGGACGACCTCGTCGCGGGCGTCCTGGCCGGTCGGCTGCACAACCCGACCCTGCTGGCCGGGGTCCTGGCGGCGCACGCGTCGCGGACCGGGGCCGGCCTCGACGCGCTGCGGCCCGCGGACGCCCCCTGGCCCGCCCGGCGCCTGCCCCGCTGAGCCGGTCCGCCGAGCTGGACAGTGGTGGCCGGTGAAATCGCCCGGCGCGCGGTCGGGACCACCCGGAGGTCGGTCCGGGCTCCGCCGAGGTCTGTGGCTGACGGGTTCTCGACCGACACGATCCATGCCGGACAGGAGCGTCGATGGTCCACCTCGCGGAACCGGCGAACGACGGCGACGAGCCACCCGGACGCGCTGAGCACCCGACCGCTGCCGACTGACGGCCGGCGTCCCGTCAAGGGCCACGTGGGGGGTGGGCAACAGGCTCACGTACGGGCGGAACCCACAGACCCCGGAGCTGACAGGGCGTCGCTGCAGCGCACCCACGGGGCCCGCCTCGACGCCCGCGAGGTGCGGGTCCGGGCCGCGCACCCGCGGTCCGTGGGGCTGCGGCCGGCGGTGTCGGGGGAGCCGGCGTCGACGGCGGCGTTCGCCCGGGGCGCCGCGGGGGAGCGGCGGCTGGCGGGCGAACTCGAGGACGCCGGCGAAGGGCGGGTGCTGTTCCTGCACAACCGCCGCCTCGGACCCGGCCGCCGCGACGGGGACCTCGACCACGTCGCGGTCGCCCCGGGCGGGGTGTTCGTCATCGACGCCAAGAACCTCACCGCCGCCCGGATCTCGGTGCGCACCTCCCGGGGGCTGTTCACCCTGACCCGCAGACAGTTGCTGGTGTCCGGCCGCGACCGCAGCGGCTTCGTCGACGCCAGTGTCCGCCAGCAGGCCGCGGTCCGCGCCGCCCTGGCCGCCCACGACGACCTGACCGGCGCGGGCGAGGTGGCGGTGGCGGGGGTGCTGTGTTTCCTCGGCGCGTCGATCGACGGGTGGCGGTGGCGGCCGCCGCGGCTCGGCGGGGTCCACCTGTGCAGTCCCACGGGCACGGCCCGGCTGCTGCGCCGCCCCGGGCCGCTGGGCCTTGAGGACCGCCGGGTCATCTGGGAGCACCTCGATCGCCGACTGCCCCCGGCCTGACCGGTCCGGGCCGGACGGGCAGCCCCCCGGATGCCGGGTCGCCCCGGGCCGGGGTTCTGGTGGCTGCGGGACCGGTGCGGTCCAGCCCTTCGCGGCCCCCCGGTCGCGTGGGTCTCCCGGTGGCGCCCCTCCGGGGTGCACGGGTCCCGCAGCCCCCTGCCCACCGGCGGTGGTGGCCCGGGAGCCGGTGGACGTCCTGACCCCCACCCCGCGGCGCTTGGGCGGGGTGGGGGTGTCTTCCGGGGTCACTTCACACGTCCGTGGGTGCGCCGCCACCCGGGTCCCAGCTGGTGTTGTCGAGGTGCCGCGGCCGGATCGGCGTGTCACCGTGGGGCCCGGAGTTCGGACCGCGAGCCCCGTGTGAGCTGCTGACCTGTCCCGATGAGGGGACGACGAGCTCCCGGCCAGCGGCCCGTCCCCGGGGCGGCCCGCGCCCGCCGGGGAGGGACCCGGCCGCCTCTCATACCCGGGGGTGGTGGCCGGTGGTCTCGAGGTCGGTGGTCCCGTGGGACGTGCCCCCCACTCCTACGGGACCGCCGACCGGGTCCTCGGTCCGCCACTACCCACGGCGCCGTCTTGGACGACACCCGGGGCCCGGGGTGGTCCGCCCGGTCTCGTGTGGGTGACGCGGCGTGGGGTCCTCTGACGGGAGGGCCGCACCACACCGCGCCGGCCGCGACGCTAGGACCACCACCGACGGGTGAGGCCAGCTCCGCGACGCCGGCGACGGGACTGCTGGCGCTGAAACCTCCTGAGGTGGGATCTGCGGGACCGGCGTGCGCGGTGCGCCGCCCCCCCGGCGCACTGCATCGACACGGCATCCCCGGGGCCGGTGCACCGATCCCGCAGATCCCGATGTCCACCAACGCGTGGGTCCCCGCCCGGCAGACGATCAGGTGTCCCCGCCGGGCACACGAGGTGGACCCGACCCCGTGACCGGGGCCGCTCGGTTCCACCCCGGACGCCGCCGGGGACCGGTTCGCCGTTGAACCGGTGACATCCTGCAACGACTTCACCTGTACGTCCAGCGCCGCGGGGTGCACCGCGTGGCGCACCCGCGAACGCCGCACCCCCGGCCCGCCGCACCCCCCGAGCGAACGCGAGTGCGCCCGCGGCGGCGGCCGGCTCGGCCGGACCACGGGGCAACGAGGTCCCGCGGGCAACGGGGAGGGGTCAGCCGTCCACCGGTTCTGCACCGGTGGACCGCCGGAACCCCCCCAGCACAGGTGCACCTCAGGTCGGGGGCTGGGGAGGACCCGAGCGCGTCACCGGCGCCGGGAGCGGTGGCACGAGGCGGAGTCCCGGCCCCAGACCGCACCGCATCCCGCGATCTCGACGACAGGGAGGCGTTCACCCCACGACGAGCCCGCTCGCCGGCCGTCCGGCGTCCCCCACCGCGAAGGCTCCCCGACGGCCGAACGCACCGCCTGCCGCCGGACCTGCGGCCGGGGCCGTCGGGGTCGGGTCAAGAACGTTCACCGGAAGGGGTCAGGTGGCCGGGTGGGTGTGTAGCCATCCGGCGATGTCGCCCGGCAGCGGGAACTGCGACCCGCCGTCGCGGACGGACTCGAACAGGGCCCGGGTGACGGCGAGGACGTGGGCGTCGACCAGGGAGCAGAACATGCCCACCGGGAGCGGGCCCCCGGTGTCGGCGACGGCGGCGGCCTGGGCCCGCTGGAGGTCGTCCAGCCCGGTCCACCAGCGGCTGATCGCGGCCAGCCGGGTGCTCATGGCTGAGTGTCGACCCCACCCCCACCGACGGACAACCACCCAGGCCGTCACATCCGGGGGCAGAGCGGGTCCATGAAGGAGTGGGCAGGGGGAAGGGGGCTGTGGCCGCTGCGGGATCGGTGCTGCTCAGCCGGACGCCGCCCCCCGGCGCGTCGGCTTCCCAGGTGATCCGAACCCCGGGGTGCACCGGTCCCGCAGCGGCCTGCCCACCAGCCGAAGAGCCCCGGAAGCTGGTGGACGTCCACAGGTCCCCGCGCCGTAGTCGGCCACCACACCCCCGTCACCGCCCACCCGCGGGGAGCGGGGGAGGGGTCGGCGGGGCGCTGGCGGCGATCAGGCGGGAGAGCGGCTCGCTGCTGAACCGATGTCTCGGTGCAACGGCCGACGCCGTCCGTCCAGCGGCCTCGCCGTAGGCGCGGCGGCCGCGGCCGGCGGCGGCGTCTCGCGCGGGCGGACACCGCCCACGAGGTGCCCGTTCGACAGTGGGCTGCGACGGTGGTGACACCTGGTGTCCGGCAGTGGGCCGGCGTCGACGTCGCCGACGCCCCCCTCAGTTCCCGACACAGCCGGCCGCGTCCGCGCGGCCGGCGCCCGTCGGGGGGAACCCCCGGACGTGCTCCTTCCCCGGGGGCCGCCGGCCGGGTGTTCCCGGGTCGGTGGTCCCGCAGGGCGTGCCCCCACCCCCGCGGGACCGCCGACCGGGTCCCCGAACCCGAGACCCGCAGGCCGCCCACACCCGCAGCGACCGGGGGAGCGGTGCCGGTGCCTCGACGACCCCCGCGTCGACCTCTGCGCCGGCGCCGTGACCGTCGGAGCCGCCTCGAGGAACTCCACGGCGCGCCCCGGTGGCACAGGCGGACGCCGGAGCAGCGGTGGTGGCGCGACGCGGGGTCCCGGCCGGGGGGACCACACCGCGTCGCGCCACCGCCACGGTAGGACGGCTGACCGGCTCCAGGCCGGCTGCACCTCGCTGACCAGCACCAACGCGCGGCGGAAGCCGGGACCCGCCTCGACCCACCCGTCCGTGACCGACCCCAGGCACCACCCCCTCTGGTTGTCAGAATGGCCACAGGAAGCGCCCTCAGACCTGTTCCGGCGGATCGTGACGGCGAGGTGACAGTTACCGGTTGGGGTCTTCCGGCCGCCGTGGACTGGGCGTCCTCCCCGGGCTCTTGGCCGCACCCGCCAGTGCGGGCCCTGCCCATGGTCCGGTGGCATCGGTCTCGGGTCGGGTGAGCCCTTACCGGGCTCCCCGGGTGAGGCGGGTCGGGGGCGGGTCGGAGCGGTGGACCGGTCAGCGGAGCGAACGCACGGCCCGGCGCCTCGACGCTGGTGTCACCGTGGGGTGATGAGAGCTCGACGGATGGTCAACGGCGATCGGATCGTGGCGGACCACCCGGGCCGGGTGGCGGGCCATCGCGGACGGGGTCGACCGGGCGGTCGGAACGTTGCGGTCGCCGTGTCGGTGGGGTCGCTGGTGGCGGCCTTCTCCGTGGCGTTGGCCCCGGCCGCCGTGCAGGCGTCGCCGCTGGATCCGGGGATCGGCGCGTCGGGCGACTTCTACACCCCGTTCTGTTCCTCGCCGGCGGCGGTGACGGCCCGGCCGGGGTGGTCGCAGATCACGTGCACAGTGGGGGCGCACCAGCTGCTGGTCCCCCCGAACGTGCACGTGCTGCAGGTCGACGCCGCCGGTGCGACGGGCGGGTCGGGGGGTGCCGGCGCCCCGGGCGGGGTCGGGGCGCGGATTCAGCCCGGATCCACCGTTGGGTTGGGGGGCGGTGAGCAGGTCGTGAGGGCGGG
>CAXSIB010000180.1:0-6696 GCA_964237095.1 uncultured Actinomycetales bacterium | reverse complement strand
TGACGTCCCGCCCGCACCCGCGATGGCTCGGCCCGCCGCCCCGGACCGGGCCGCCAGCGCGAGTCCGGACCCGAGCAGGCTTCTCCGACTGATCGGCACCGGACCATTGGACCGCCCCTCCCCCATGCGGTCAACCGCTCCGGGCATCCCCGCATCGACGTCGACACCGACCCTCGGTGGGCAGTTCCGTGGTGCGCGAGGGCCTCGTCGAGACGGGGACCGAGACTTCCGGCGGCCGGGCCCAACGCTGATGGCGGCCGCGCTGCCCGGTGCACCACCACCGAGAGAAGCGACGCGTGCGGACACGCGGTCACCCTCGACAGCGGGGTACGTCACCCACACAGGGATTTGTGCCTTCGCCGGCCCGGTGAGCTGACCGTCGAGAACCGGCCGTCGACCGATGTCGCCCCGAACACCACGCCCTCGGCGGTTGCGGTTCAGACCGCCAGCCCGGTGGAGTCGTGGTCGCAGGGGCCGGCCGGAGGTGGATTGATCGAGGTGGTGGGCGCCTTCGCCATTCCCCACGGCGGGGAGGGCACCCGATTGACGCCGCCGCGTACCGTCTCACTCGGCAGCCGGGTCGGATGCGATGGCCTCGGACGACGACCACAACGAAGGTGGCCCTGTGACCGTGCCCCGCTCGTCCTCATCGCGGCTGCCGGCGCTCCGGATCGGGGACGCCGACCGCGACGCCGCCGTCCGGAACCTCCGGCAGCACTACGCCGACGGCCGCCTGACCCTGGAGGAGTTCCTCCACCGGCTGCCGCTGGCCCTGCGGGCCTGCACCGCGACCGACCTCGACCCGCTTTTCGCCGATCTGCCCGCCGTCGCTCTCCCGCCGCCGCCGGCTCCCAGCCGGCGGCGCACCGGGGCGGCCCGGCGGGTCTTCGTCGCCGCAGCCGCCGCCGGCGCGGTCGCCGCCGGAGCGGTCGCGGCCACCACCTGGATCACAGCTCCCGCACGACCCGCGGACACGCCCATGTGGCGCTAGCACTGCAGCCAGTGCGTCGACGCCGTCGGTCAGGAGCAGGCCGGGTCCGATTCCGGTCCTGCCAGTCGGGAGTACCAGCGCGCCGTCGGTGCTGCCGGAGTCGCCGCGCCGCCACGCTGACGCAGCCGGCAACCGCCTGGCGGCGCTCTCCTGCGGGTGCACCGATCAGGCCTGCGACCGCCGGCCGGGCTCGTCCGGGTTGCACCCGGCGGCTCGCCGGGCTGACCGTCGCGGAACGGCTTCGGTCCGCGGCAACCAGATCGGGTGCTTCGCTGTCGTGTGAGGGTGACAGCTCAGCCGGTGGCGCACGCCGCGCACCTGACCGCCTCGATCGGTTCCGGGTCCCGACACCGCGGCCGAGGGCGACCAGCGCCGTCCCGACCGGGTGAACTCCACGTCGACGGACCACGACGGGACGACACTGCCGGCATGACGGCCACGCCTGGAGACCTCCCACCCTTGTCCCCGGAGGAGATCCGCCGGTCGTGGGAGGCGCTCGCAGATGGCGCTGCACCCTCGCCCGGGTGACCGCTGGCCGCACGAGCCGCCCGCACCCCCGGAGTCCGGCGGCGCCGCCGACGACCGTGAACCGCGTCGGCCTCCTGATCCCGCGGGACCCGAGGGTCACGTGGCCGCCACGGCTGAGATCACCGATTCGCCTCACGGAGATCGCTGACCGTTCCGCTGGAGGCGGACCGCCACGTCGCCCCGGCGGACCGGTGCGCAATCGTCCGGGCCGGACCGCGGTGGCTGGGACACTTCGACGGTGACCGCCCCTTCTCCCGCTGCCGAGAAGGGCTGCGACGGTGAGTTGAACGGCGATCTCAGCGGTGAGCCACCGGACGTGGTCGCCGACGCGGTCGTGTCCCCGCCCGCACCGTTCCCGGCCGCGCTGGGCATCGGTGAACAGGGCGTACTGGTCTTCACCGGATCGGTCTTCGCCGCGGTCGACGTGATCCGCCGCGACGACGACGGCATCCTGGACCACGACCTTGCGGTCCTCGTTCGCAGCGGCCAAGGCCCGTGGGCGCAGTGGAGCAGCGGTGGGGGCCCGCTGGGTGAGGACGTCCTCGACCGCGCGGACCGCACGAACGTGCGGCGCCTGGGAGCGCAGTTCCAGGTGCTCGACGACCACGTGTGCTCCCACTCGATCGACGGGCAGAAGGTGTGGGCGGTCGCGTTCCTCCTCCGGGCCGTGCCGGGAGTGGAGGTCGTGGACTTCGCCTACGGGGCGACCCGGGAGTCTCTGCCGGTTCCCGCGCACGGGCTGGTGGTCGTCGCGGCAGCGATCACCGACCCGAGAGAACCTGCACTGTTCACCGCCCGCGACGTCGACGGTGCGGTCGTGGACCGCCTCGCCGAGCGATTCCTCAACGAGAGCGACGAGAGCGCCGGCTGGCCTTCCCCCGACCTGTGGGCGTCAGGGCCGCTCACCGAAGGCTCGCGCCCACCGTGGTGACGATCTCCCGCGCCGGCTTCGGCGCCCTGATGGAGTTCCAGTACGCGCACGAGGACCGGCTGGGCGGCATCGACCTGTCGGGGTCCAGGGTGACCGTGGCGGTCGTCGCCGGCCCCACTGAACCCGAGACCAGTCAGGAGATCCGAGCCATCATCGACGCCCACCCCGGTCCGGGCGAGAGCGTGGGTGACGGCGGGGGTGACGGCGACCACGCCGTCGACATCATCCTGGTCGAGCACAGCCATGCCGCTCTCTACGAGATCATGTACGTGATCCCCACCGCGGTGGAGCAGGATCCTGCGAACACCCGGATGAGGTGCTCCGTCGACATCCTGCACAACCGGGTGACGGCGTGGTTCGACCCGTTGACGGTCGAGATCACGCAGAGGGCCGCCGACCTCTGGGGACCGACCGTGGACGTCGGCCCCCTCCCGCCCGACGCCCCCCGCCTGGTCGCGCGGCCCCGGAGACCTCACCGCGCCTGACGCACGGATCACCCGGTCCGCGGCAACGCCAACACCCGGTACGAGGTCTCCGCCAGGGCGTCGGGCACCGCGGAGGTGGGGCCGCACGCGGTCGACGGCCAAGCCGGATCGAACCGTCGACCGTGCTGGTCGAGGACCTCGAGGAAGATCGCCGGTGTCCCGAAGGCGGCGCAGCCGTCGATCCCGGGCGGCAGGACGGTGGTCGACCGCTCGTGCAGCGCGCGGTCCAGGGCCACCACGGACCCGACCGACTGCCGTGACTGGATGCCCGCTGCGCCCCGGCCCCGGTCGTCCGCGCACCAGCGGGCCAGGGTCACCGTGGCGGAGGCGGGCAGCCGTCCGGTGGTGGCCCGCTGGCCTGTTCCCTTGATCAGCGGCTGACACAGGTCATCTGCTCCGGACGCAAACGCCGGACGCACCTGCGCGACCGGCGGAACCACCGGGCGCGCCGGCACGGCGGACGCGGTCGTCGTGGGCATGAGGGTGGAGGTGGGGACGGACCCGACCGGGAGGCTGGCTGCGATCCGGAGGAGCTGAGCGACGGTGAACTCCGGCCGATCGCGGTACCGGTCGATGATGCGAGCGCTGTCGGGCGAGCCGGGGAAGGTCCATTGCACGGCCAGGCTGTCCCGGCTGCCGTCGCGGGTCGCGGTGGCCGGTGACCCGTCCACGGTGTGGCGCCCCGGGACCACCGCGCCCGTCAGCCCGGGCAGCCGGTGGGGTGACTGGGTGATCGTCAGCTCGTCACGCCGAGAGGTGCCCGGAACGACCCAGGTGCGACTCCAGCTGCCCGCCACATCTGGGGTCTGGAAGTCGGTGCGCTCGGTGTAGCCGGTGGGCAGCCTGGCCGGTTCGGTCAGGACCGCCCCGTCGAAGGCGGGTACGGGTCTGCCGTGCAGGCCGTCACGAACCCGTCGACCCGCGAGCGGGGCGGACAGCTGGAAGGCCAGTGTCCGTGGAATCCCGATGGCCGGGCAGGCGTCGTGACCGGCCGTCGACCCGATCGACGCCGACACGGTGACCATCGACGGCGTCTGCACCACCCGGGTCATCGGCGCCGCGTCACAGGCACCACCGGTGTAGGTGAGCAGGATGGTGCGCCCGTCGTCGGCGGTGCGAACCCCACTCACCTGGGGTACTGCGACGTACGGGGCCGGCCCACTCGAGCAGGCCGTCACGACCGAGGTGCACACCATCAGGGTGACCACCGCGACGGAACCTCTCATGTGGGTCTGACGTTCGTCCACGCCCACCCGTTCCCCTCCCATCCTCGGACGTGACGCCGACCGCGGTCCCTGCCCTGTCCACCGGGAGGACGCCGTCGAGGTGGGTGCTCTGATGGAGGTCGTCCGTCAGGGTCCGCTGCCCTCCTCGAGGACGGACCAGCGCTGCCCGGGCCCGTGGCGGCCGAGGGTCACGAACCAGGTCAGTGGCCCGGGGTCGAAACCCAGCCCGGGTGGTTCGACCCAGGGCAGCCAGTGCGGGGTGAAGGTCAGCGTGACCTCGGCCTCGTCCGGATACCGACCGGCGAAGAGGTCGTCGCCCTCCGGGTCGACGGACCCGGGATCGACGACGACGTCGCGCAGGGACCACGTGTGCTCCATCCAGAACCAGACCCCCGCCTGCTCATCGCTGTCGCCGTGCGCGACGAGGGCGAGTGCCGTGCTGGCGTCCTTCACCGCCAGGGCGTCGAAGAACGCGGTCGTCACCTGCTGCGGGGACGCACCCGCCCGCGGGACGGCCACGCGGGCCCGCGGCGCGTACACCGCGTCGACGACGCCGATGCCCAGCCCGAGCAGCGCGACCATCGCGGCCGCGGCCACCCGACGGGCCCGCCTGCGCCGGGGGACGGCGACGGGAGCCGGCGCGGTGGCCGGGACCGCGTCAGTCAGCAAGAGGGGACGCCGCGAGGACGGCGGAGTCGTCGATCGGATCGATCATGACGACCCGGTCGGCATCGAAGTCGACCCAGACCCGTAGCCGTGTCTCGTTCCGGATCGTGTAGCGGACCGTGGACGTCGTCACCGTCAGCTGGTCGTCGGAGTAGTTCAGCCCGGGGAGGTCGCAGGTGCAGGACAGGGGGCTCGTCAGCGTCGCCACGGCGACCTCGCCCATGCCGGCACTCCCGCCGAGGGTGTACCACAAGACCTCCTGGCTGAGCACGGCGTCGCTGAGCAGGTCGATTCCCCGGTAGGCGTGGACCGCTCTGCGGGCCTGCGCCTTCTGGGCCGCGGTCAGTCGCGGGTTGTCCGACATCGTGATCGTGCTGGTCGGCTGGGTGGGGGTGACCGTGCCGCTGGGCGGGCGTCGGGCCTCGGCGGTGTAGGTGGGGGCAGTGGCGGTGGAGGACGTGCCGGTGCGCGGGACGGCGGTGGTCACCTGAACGGCGGTGGTTGCCCGCACGGCGGTGGTGTGCTGGACGGCGGTGCGGTCCGGGACCGCCCCGGTCCCCTGGATGGCGCCGCACCCCGCCGGGGCGGCCACCACCGCCGCCGACACCAGCAGGACGACGCCGACGGTGCGGCGAGCAGTGGGCATCGGGGTGCACTCCTCTCGGCGTCGCCATCGGCGTCGGTGTCGGTGTCGGTGTCGGCTCGGCCGCGCCGCGCCGCGCCGGACCGGTCAGCGAGTCGAGCCGATCGTGAACTCACGGTGCTTCGGTGTCAACGATCCGTTACCAGGCCGTGACGTGCGGGATGCACGGCGGTGGTGGGCAGTTCGGGGGGCCGGGTGATGAGCCAGGCGCCGGCGGCGGCGGAGACGACGGTGATCGCGGCGAGGAGGACGGTGTAGGGAACGACGGTGATGAGGGCCGCACCGAGGGCGACGGACAGCGTCTGCGGCACGCTGACCGCGGTGTCGAACGCGGAGAACACCCGACCCTGCAGGGCCGGCGGGGTCCGGCGCTGTACGAGGGTCGAGGTGCCGACGACCAGCCACGGCAACGCGAACCCGAACACGATGCTGCCGGCGGACACGACCGGGATGACCGGCACGATCCACAGCCCGACGCCCACGGCGAGTCCGATCATGCTGACCCCGTTGACGATCGGCTCGCCCCACCGGCGCATCGCCCGGGCCGCGGTCAGCCCGCCGGCGATCGCGCCGACCCCCTGGACGGTGATGAGGACCCCGAGGAACGACGGTGAGCGGTGCAGTCCCTGGGCGACGAGGGCGAACATGACGGATTCGATCAGGCCGACCACGAGGAGGACGAAAGCGGCGGCGATCGTGGTCTGGCGCAGGACGGTGGTACGCCGGATGTGGCGGAACCCGGCGGTCACCTGGACCCGCCACGGCTCCTGCCCGGTCCGGGCGACCACCGTCTCGGGGGCGTCGATGAGCAGCAGGGAGACCACGGCGATCGCGAAGGTGACCGCGTCGAGGACCGCGACGGCGCCCCCGCCCAGGGGGGTGAACAGCCCGACCCCCAGCAGCGGGGTGACCACAGGCGCAACCCCTCCCGGGCCGTGCGCAGGACGGCGTTGGCGTCACCGAGCAGCTCGCCGGGGACGATGACGGTCAGCAGGGCCGACTGCGCCGAGCCCAGCACGGTGTTCGACAGGCCGTAGACGACCATCACGAGCCAGATCAGCCACACCTGGCCGGGGCCGCGGACTCCCAGCAGCCCGAGGACCGCCAGCCCGGTCACGGTATTGGTGGCGATGAGCAGCGGCCGCCGACGGACCCGGTCCACGACCATCCCGGCCAGCGGCGCCGCCAGGGACGGCACCGACAGGAAGAACAGGGTCAGCCCGGCC
>CAXSIB010000179.1:0-6701 GCA_964237095.1 uncultured Actinomycetales bacterium | reverse complement strand
TCGGGCTGAACGGGCTGCGGCTGCTGCGGAGCTCGGTGTGGGAGCGGGCCGCCCCCGGGCGGTGACCGGCGACGCCGCCGGTCCGGTGCCGGTCAGCAGCTCGACGGCCTCGCGGGGCCGGTGGTGAGGAGGGCGGCGAGAGTGTCGAGGGCACCGGGGACGAGGGCGTAGTAGGCCCACACCCCGCGCTTGTCGCGGGTGAGCAGTCCGGCGTCGACGAGGACCTTGAGGTGGTGGGACACCGTCGGCTGGGTCAGCCCGACCGGGTCGGTGAGATCGCACACACACGCCTCGGCGCCCTCGTGGGCGGCGACCAGGGAGAGCAGGCGCAGCCGGGTGGGCTCGGCGAGCGCCTTGAGCCGGCGGGCCAGGGTCTCGGCGTCGGCGGCGGACATCACGTCGCGGACGATCGGGGCGCAGCAGACCCCGAGGTCGGTGACCGGAGACAGCGTCAGGGTGCTCACGCCTCCAGTGTCCGTCAGGGATTGACAGCTGTCGATCCCTGACCCATGCTCCCCTTCATAGACGTTCGTCGATGGAGAGGTCCTCATGGCTGACAGCAGCGCGCAGACGGTGGAGCTGGTCCGGTCCCGCTACGCGGCGGCCGCGGTCGCGGTGAGCGGCGACCCCGGCGGGGCCTGCGGGAGTGACTGCTGCGGGGGAGCCGCCGGCGCGGTCGAGGTCGACGCGTCGTTCGGTGCCGGCCTCTACGACCCCGCCGACACCGCGGACCTGCCCGACCAGGCCGTGCTCGCCAGTCTGGGTTGCGGGAACCCGACCGCGGTCGCGGACCTGCACCGCGGCGAGCGGGTGCTGGACCTGGGCTCCGGCGGCGGGATCGACGTCCTGCTGTCGGCGCGCCGCGTCGGGCCGACCGGCTTCGTCCACGGCGTCGACATGACCGCGGAGATGCTCGACCTGGCCCGGGCCAACGCCGCGAGGGCCGGCGCGACCAACGTGGAGTTCCTCCCCGGACGCATCGAGGCCGTCCCACTGCCCGATCAGGCCGTGGACGTGGTGATCTCCAACTGCGTGGTCAACCTGTCCACCGACAAGTCCGCGGTGCTCGCCGAGATGTACCGGGTCCTCACCCCGGGCGGCCGCCTCGGGATCAGCGACGTCGTCGCCGAGGACACCGTCACCGCTGCCCAGCGCACCGAGCGGGGGACCTGGGTCGGCTGCGTGGCCGGCGCCCTGTCCCGGACGGAATACCTCGACGGGCTGACCACGGTCGGCTTCGTCGACGCCTCGGTGGAGTTCACCCACGAGGTTGCCCCGGGGATGCACGCCGCCGTCGTCCGGGCGACCAGGCCCACGGTCACGGCGTGAGCGACGTCCTCACCGACCGGCCCCGGCCCGGGACGGACCTCGAGACGCCCGTGCTGGCGCGGTTGTCGGTGCTGGACCGGTTCCTGCCGGTGTGGATCGTGGCCGCGATGGCCGCCGGGCTGCTGCTCGGGCGGGAGATCCCGGGCCTGGCCGGGGCGCTGGACCGGGTGCAGGTCGGCTCGGTGAGCCTGCCGATCGCGGTCGGGCTGCTGCTGATGATGTACCCGGTCCTGGCCAAGGTCCGCTACACCGAGACCCGCCGCGTGACCGCCGACCGGCGGCTGCTGGCGCTGTCTCTCGTCCTGAACTGGGTGGTCGGCCCGGCGCTGATGTTCACCCTGGGCTGGCTCCTGCTCCCGGACCTGCCCGCCTACCGGACGGGCCTGATCATCGTGGGACTCGCCCGGTGCATCGCGATGGTCCTCATCTGGAACGACCTGTCCTGCGGGGACCGGGAGGCCGCCGCCGTCCTCGTGGCGATGAACTCGGTGTTCCAGATCGTCGCGTTCGCCGCCCTCGGCTGGTTCTACCTGCAGGTCCTGCCCGGCTGGCTCGGGCTGTCCACCACGTCGGCCGGGTTCTCGGTCCGGGCGATCACCGTGTCGGTGGTGGTGTTCCTCGGCATCCCCCTCGTGGCGGGGTTCCTCACCCGGACCCTCGGCGAACGCGCCCGGGGTCGCGACTGGTACGAGGGGCGGCTCCTGCCGCGGATCGGGCCGGTCGCCCTGTACGGGCTGCTGTCCACCATCGTGATGCTGTTCGCTCTGCAGGGGCACGCGGTCGCCTCCCACCCGGGGAGCGTGGTCCGGATCGCCGTCCCGCTGCTGGCCTACTTCGCGGTCATGTTCTCGGGCTCCTTCGCCGCCGCCCGCGCCCTCGGCCTGTCCTACGCGAAGACCTCGACGGTGGCGTTCACCGCGACCGGCAACAACTTCGAGCTGGCGATCGCCGTCTGCGTCGGCACCTTCGGCGTCACCAGCGGGCAGGCCCTCGCCGGGGTCGTCGGACCCCTCATCGAGGTCCCCGCCCTCGTCGGGCTGGTCTACGTCGCCCTGTGGGCCGGGCGCCGGTACTTCCCCGGTGACCCCACCGTCCCGCGCTGACTCTCGGGCGCGAGCGGTCAGCTGTCGTCGTCGCCGGTGTGGCTGATCGCGATGAGCTGGCCGAGGCAGTGCTGGCGCAGCGGCTCCGGGAAGTCCGGGGCGAGGCGGTTGAACACCACCCGGCCCTCTTTGCGCGCCTTCACCAGTCCGGAGCTGCGCAGCAGCTTCAGCGCGTACCCGGTCTGGTCCTCGTTCACCCCGAGCGCGAGCGCGAGGTCCCCGACGCAGAGCTCCTCGACCATGTCCAGGGCGTAGAGGATCCGCAGGCGGACCGGGTCGGCCATCAGGCTGAGCAGGCTCGTGAGTCGGGCGGCGTCGTCGGCGGTCGGGAGCCGGGAGCGGGCGTGGGCGACCCGGTCGGCGTCGATCGGGTGGGCGTGGGGCTGCCCGGACAGGTCGGTCATCAGGGCCTCACCGGCTCGGGGGCGGGCTGGTCCGGTCGGGGGGTGTAGCGGTCGGGGTCCGCGGCGAAGCGGTCCCGGCAGTGGTCGGAGCAGAAGTGGTGGGTGACCCCGGCGTGCACGGCGGTGGCCGGGGCGTGGGCGATCTCGACCTGCATGCCGCAGACCGGGTCCTTCGCGTACCGGGAGCCGCCGCCGAGGGCGTCGCGGTGCCGGTAGAGCCGGTAGACGACGGCGAACAGGACCAGCGCCACGATGTTCAGCACCGTCGTGTGGTCCCAGTGGAAGCCGGTCGCGATGACCTCCCTCGGCCGGACCGGGGGGTGCAGCCCGACCGCCTTGAAGAGGTACTCCGTCGCGAGCCCGCCGATGCTCATGACCGCCCAGAACGCCCCGAGCAGGCGGAGGGTGAGCCGGGTCCCGAAGTAGCGGCGGTAGATCGACAGCAGGGGCAGGGTGATCAGGTCGGCGAACACGAAGCTGATGACCCCGCCGAAGCTGATCCCGCCCTTCCACAGCGCCGCTGCGAGCGGCACGTTGCCCGCCGAGCAGACGAAGCTGATGATCGCGAGGAACGGGCCGAGGACGACGTTCTCCACACTCGACGCGAAGCCGTGCCCGGTCCAGAACAGCGACTGCCACCACGAGGTCGGGATCTCGGCCGCGAGGGCCCCGGCCACGACGAACCCGATGACCAGCTCCCGGCGGAGCATCGTGAGGTCGCTGATCGTGTACGCCGCGGCGTCGGCCCAGCCGGCGCGCGACCGCAGCCGGCGCCGCCACGGCAGCGCGGTCAGGTCGCTGTCGCCCTGCTCCCCGTGGCCCTCGTGGGCGTCCTGACCGCTGTGGCCCTCGTGTCCGGTGTGGTCGGTGGCCGGCCGGTCGAGGTCGCCGCGGGCCTGCTCGATCCAGGACGCGGGGATGACGCGGGGGAGGAGCAGCCCGAGCAGGGTGATCATGATCGCGCCGCCGACGAACTCGGCGAGGGCGAACTGCCAGCCGATCAGCAGCCAGAGCACGATCCCCAGCTCCACCACGAGGTTGGTGCTCGCGACCATGAACACCATCGACGCGGTGAAGTCCGCGCCGCGGGCGAACAGCGACTTCGCCAGCGCCGACGCCGCGTAGGAGCACGAGCTGCTGACGACGCCGAAGAGCGACGACCGCACGAGGGTCACCGGGCGGTGGTCGCCGAGGGCGCGGCGCATCTCCGCCCGCGACACGAACGCCTGCACCGCCCCGGACAGCCCGAACCCGAGGACCAGCGCCCACAGCGTCGCCCAGAACATGAAGAAGCCCTCGTCCAGGCTCCGCCCGACCGCGTCGAGCACCCCCATCACCGCCTCCACCCTGTCGAGCGGACGGCGGCGCCGTCCGACCAACCCTCCCAACCGGGACCCCGCCCGGCTTGTTCCCAGACGTCCGTGAGAGTGTACGGGTATGAGGGAGGTGGCCGACCGGCGGTCAGGCGCCCCGGCTCCCCGGTGAACCGAACCGGGCGAGGAGGTGCCAGACCCGCTTGAGCTCCTGCTCGTCATGGTCGCCGGTGCGGGCGGCCGCGCCGATGACCGCGGGTCGAGGTGGCCGGTCCCGGCGAGACGGATCCCGAGCTCGACGGCGGCCGCGCCGCGGTAGTCGGGGTGGCGGCGCAGGTCGTCGACGTCGAGTCGGTACCCGGGGTGCCACTCGACCGGGCACCCCAGCCGGTGGGCGGCGGCCTCGACCCGGGTACCGCGGTGGCAGGGGTCCAGGACGACGGACTCGACGTCGCGGTCGAGGCGGAGCGGCCCGTGCAGATGGGCCTCGACGTAGTCGTCGAGGAGGTCCGGGTCGTCGGCCCCGGCGAGGGCGACGAGGTCGGTCCGGGCCGCGACCCCGACGTGGGTGGGCCCGAACGTGCTGTCGGGGTAGCAGAAGGTCGTCCGCGGGAGGGTGGCGGCGGTCAGCCGGAGGTGCGCGGACCCGAAGCGGGGTGAGCCGCCGACGGAGCGCCGGCGGAAGTCGAGGGAGCCGTACGTCGGTCGCTGCGACGGCGGCGCGTCGTCGTAGGCGCCGCCGAACAGCCGGCTCTCCCAGGACCAGCGGTCACCGCCGGGATGGGCGGTCAGCCCGCCGTTGCTCGTCCCGGTCTCGAACTGCGACCGGTACCGCCCGTCGTCGGCGATGGCCTCGAGGACGACGCGCCCGCCGACCGGGCGGTCGGGGTGGAAGTTCACCGTGACCCGCAGGTCCGGGTCGAGGGGACCTCCGGTCGAGCGGGCCGCCACGTGGGCGACGGCCCGGTCCGCCGCCGACGACCGGCCGCCGCTGGATCCCACACCGCAGTCTCCCGCCCGGCGGCGGTGTGCCGCCCGGCCGGACGCCCTGTCCCGGCCGAGCCGCATCCGACTCAGCCGGTCCCGGACCCCGGTGCCGTCCAGCCGGTGGCCGCCGCCCAGGCCTCCGCCGCACCCATCAGGATCTCCGTGGCCGGGTTCTTGACCTGCCCGTAGTGCTGGAGGTCGGGGACCTGCTGGCTGAGGACGGTCTTGAACCGGCCCCACGCGTCACGGGCGGTGGCGTCGTGGCGGAGGAAGTCCCGGAAGAGCAGGGCCTGTCGGGCGTTGGGTCCACCGGCCGCCCGCAGGTGCAGGTTCACCGCGCGGGCGCCCACGGCGGGGGCGAACACGACCTTCGCGGCGGTGTGCCCGGCCGAGGTCTCCACGGTGTTCCAGGGCTCCGGCCGCCGGCGGAACCCGGCCGCGACCAGCCGGGCGGCCATCTCCTCGAAGCCCTCCGGCCGGGACCGCAGCTGCACGTCGATCATGTCCTTGGCCGCGACGCCGGGCACGGAGGTCGAGCCGACGTGGTCCACCACGACCACCGGCCCCGCCAGCAGTCCGATCAGCCGGCCGCGCAGGACCGCAACTCCCGGGCCCACTCCGGTCGGTAGGCGACGACGGCGACGGGGCCATGCTCATCGGGGAACGGCACCTGCCCAGCCTCCTGCTGACGACGTGACCGGAACGACCAGCGGAGCTGGCGTCCGTCCGTGTCGAAGTGTCAGCTTCGAAATATGGCTTTCGAGACGCAGGCGGATCCAGGACCGGTGTTGCGGGAGGTGACCGACCCGCGGGCGCTGCGGGCGTTGGCCCACCCGGTGCGGCTGCGGTTGATCGAGGAGCTCTCGATCGACGGTCCGCTGACCGCGACGGAGGTCGCGGAGCGGGTGGGGGAGTCCCCGAGTGCGTGTTCGTTCCACCTGCGCCAGCTCGCGCGGTTCGGGTTCGTCGAGGAGGCCGGGGGAGGCAAGGGCCGGTCACGGCCGTGGCGGATGACGTTCATCGGCTGGCGGTTCGACGAGGCCGCGCAGAGCCCGTCGGCCCGGGTCGCGGCCGCCGCCGTGTCCGGGCTCGTACGCGAACGCCGCCTCGCCCTCTACCGGGACTGGCTCGACCGGCGCAGCGTCTTCCCGCCCGCGTGGCAGGAGGCCGGCATCGACGACGAGTACGGGTTCTGGCTCACCCCCGAGGAGCTGCGGGGGCTGCGAGAGGAGCTGCAGACGCTGCTCGTGAGCCGCTACCGGGACCGCCTCACCGACCCGGCGCGCCGGCCGGCGGGGTCGGTGATGGTCGAGCTGCTGACCCTCGGCTTCCCGGTGCGCACGCCGACCGAGGGGGCCGGGTCGTGAGATCGCTGTGGGGACTGCCGAACGCCCGCCGCTACCTGGTCGGCCAGTGTTTCTCCCTCCTGGGCGACTCGGCGCTGTGGCTCGTGTCCGCGATCTGGGTGAAGGTCCTCACCGGGTCGAACGCGGCGGCCGGGCTGACCCTGATCTTCCTGTCGGTGCCGTCCCTGGCGGCGCCGCTGGCCGGGATGGTCGTGGACC
>CAXSIB010000178.1:0-6705 GCA_964237095.1 uncultured Actinomycetales bacterium | reverse complement strand
CGTCCTGGGCGGAGTCGGGTCCGGCCGCCCGGGATCGCCGCGTACCCGAAGACCCCGACGAACCGGAGCACGACCACCGTGGCGCAGATCGCGACGAACGTCAGCACGGTCCGCACCGCGCCGCCCGGGATGCCGGTGGTGTCGTTGCCGAGGCCCTCGACGATGTCGTGCAGCTCGAGCCCGACGAGCAGGAACGACAGCCCGGTCAGGAGGAACGCGACCAGCTGCCAGATCGTGCGCTGCTGCAGGCGGCCGGCGGCGGACAGGATCGGGCGGCCGTCGCGGGCGTACCAGAGCCCCGCGGTCAGCACCGCGAGCACCCCCGACCCGCCCACCTCGTCGGCGGGCAGGTAGGCCGCGAACGGGAGCATCAGCAGGATCGTGTTCTCCAGCAGGGGATCCTCGACCAGGCGGAGCACCCGGGTGGCCAGGAACCCGGCCACGAGGCCGATCCCGATGCCGAAGACGAACGCCTTCGCGGCCGCCTCGCCGACGGAGAGGACCGTGACCGTGCCGCCGACCGCGGCGAGGGAGAGCTGGTAGGCGGTCAGCGCGGTGCCGTCGTTGATCAGCCCCTCGCCCTCGAGGATGCTGACGAGCCGGCTCGGGAGGCCCACCCGGCCGGCGACCTCGGACGCGGCGATCGGGTCCGGCGGGGCGACGACCGCGCCGAGGGTCAGCGCGATCGGCCAGCCCATGCCGGGGACGAGGAGGTGGGCGACCACCGCGACCCCGCCCATCGTCAGCAGCACCAGGCCGATCGCGAGCGCGAGGATCGGCCGGCGGTTGGCCTTGAGCTCGAAGCGGGAGGTGCCGAGAGACGTCGAGTAGACCAGCGGGGGCAGGAAGAGCACGAGGATCAGGTCCGGGTCCAGACGCACGACCGGCAGCCCCGGCACGAGGGCGAGGATCCCGCCCGCGACGACCAGCAGGATCGGGTAGGCGATGCCGAGGCGGGTCGCGAGGCTGACGATCACGACGACCGCGATCAGCAGGGCCAGCACGAGCGCGACGCCCGACATGGCCGCCCCCTCACCCTGTCTCGCCGCTCCGGGAGCCGGTGGGCGCCGTGCCGAGTGCCGACCCGTCCGCCCCGGTGGACGTCTCCTCCACCCCGGCGTCCGGTGCTGGTCGCCGCGAGGTGAACCTACGGGGCCCGGTCACGTCGTGCCCGGTCGCGCGGGCGGCCGGCACCCTCGTGCACCGTCCCTCGCCGGTCCCGCGCCGGTTCCGCGCTGGCCCCGCTCCGGTTCCGCGTCGCCCGGTGGGCGGCTGACCTGGCACCGCGGACCCGCCAGCCCCTAGCGTGTGGTGACGTGGCGACCGAGCTGAGCAGCAACCCGACCCCCGACCCCACGACCCCGGCGGGCGGGGCGTCCGCGCCCGCGTCGGGCCTGACCGCGGAGCTCATCAGCAGCACCTGGGAACCGGGCGAGGTCCGCATCTCCCCCGACGGGACGCGCGTCGCCTGGGTCGCCGCCCCGCACGGGCAGGAGAGCAAGGACGCCGAGAGCGGCATCTGGGTCGCGTCCGTCGACGGCTCCGCACCCGCCCGCCGCCTCACCCGCGGCGGCGCCGACGCGAGCCCGCGCTGGTCGCCCGACGGAACCCGCCTGGCCTTCCTCTCCGACCGCGCCGAGCGGGGCACCGCCGGGCTGTACGTGATCGACCCGGCCGGCGGCGAGGCCGAACCGGTCGCCGTGCGCAAGCGTGCGGTCACCGCCCTGGCGTGGTCCCCGGACTCCGCGCGGATCGCGTTCCTCGCCCCCGACCAGCCCGACGGCGAGGACGAGCGCCGGGAGAAGGAGCGCGACGACGCCGAGGTCTTCGGCGAGCGGGTGCCGCGGAACCGGCTGTTCACGGTCGCCGTCCCGGGTGGGGCCGGCGCGGGCTCCGCCGCCGGTGGGACCGCCGCCGCCGAGCCGGTGGCCCTGCCGCTCGGCGACCTGCACCCCACCGACCTCGCGTGGTCCCCGGACCGGTCGCAGATCGCGCTGATCGCCCGGCCCACCCCGGAGCTCGACCTGTCCACCCGGGCGGCCGTCCACCTCGTCGCGGTGGCCGCCGACGGCAGCGCCCCGGCCACCGGCGACAGCGTCGACGGCGTCGTCGAGGTGGCCGCCACCCCGTGGGCCGACGGCGTGGCCTGGACCGCGGACGGCGCGACGCTGGTCGTCATGGGCAAGCAGGCGGGCAGCCTGCAGTCCTCGGCGACGGTGTGGTCGCTGCCCGCGGCGGCCGGCGCCGGCGCGACCGTGCTCGGGCCGCTCCTCGAGGAGCCGGTGTGCGCACTCGGCGTCCGGGCCCCCGCGGCGGGCGGGCCGCTGCCGGTGGTGGTATCGATCGCCGAGGGCATCGAGACCCGCCTGGAGTGGCGCGGGGACGGCGGGAGGTCCGAGGTGCTCTGGGAGCCCACCGGCGAGGTCTTCGACTTCGACGTGGCCGTCACCGACGACGGGCCGGTGATCGCCGCGATCGCGGCCGTCGACTCCGGTCCCACCGAGGTCTGGGCCGGTGCTCCCGGGAGCATGCGGCGGCTGTCGGACCACCACGCGGCCTGGGCGGCCATCACGTTCGGCGCGGTCGAGGAGCTCGTCACCCTGACGGCGGACGGCCTCGAGCTGCACTCGGTGGTCGTGCTGCCCGTCGACGCCGGCGCCGGCCCGCACCCGACGGTGGTGCTGCCGCACGGCGGGCCGTACTGGCGGATGGCGCGCAACCTGCACTGCGCGTGGCACGACTGGTCCCAGCAGCTGGCGATCGCGGGCTACGCGGTGGTCCTCCCGAACTTCCGGGGCGGGTCCGGGCACGGCAACGCGTTCTCGACCGCGGTGAACGGCAACCCCGGCGTCGAGTTCGACGACGTCGAGGCCGTGATCCAGACCGCGGTCGACGCCGGGATCACCGACCCGGCCCGGCTCGGGGTCGGCGGCTGGAGCAACGGCGGCTTCCTCACCGCGTGGGCCGTCACCCACACCGACCGGTTCAGCGCGGCGGTCATGGGCGCCGGGGTGAGCAGCTGGCCCGCGATGTCGATGACGTCCGACGTCCCCACCTTCACCGGAGACGTGGCCGGCGGGTCCCCCTGGTCGGCGGACCCGGGGCGTTCGGTCGAGCACTCCCCCATCACCCACGCCGACCGCGTCGTCACGCCCCTGCTGATGATCCACGGCAAGGAGGACGTCCGGGTGCCGCTGAATCAGTCGATCGGCATGCAGCGCGCGCTGCGCGACTCGAAGACCCCGGTGGAGCTGGTCGTCTACCCCCGCGAGCCGCACGGCATCGGCGAGCGCCGCCACCAGGTCGACCTGATGAACCGGGTCCTGGCCTGGTTCGCCACCCACCTCCCGGTCTCCACGACCAGCTGACGTCGGCCGGCCGGGGGCGGGAGCACGTCCCTTCCTCCGGTCGGCCGTCGCCGGTCCGCGTTCAGCCGTGGTCCGCGGCGATCGCGGAGCCCTGCTCGGTGACCGCGACCGTGCTGCCGCCGAGGAGCGCGCTCGCGATGCCGATCCGCGAGCGGGCGTGGACGGTGACCACCACGACGGTGCCGCCGGCGGTCAGGTCGACGCCGTAGGAGAAGTCGGTGAGCGCGCCGGCGTCGGCCTCGTCGAGGTTCGCGGCGACCGCGGCGGTGACGCCGGCCGGGTCGAGCGCCCGCTGCGTCCCCGGCTCGCCGGTGACGACCCCGGTCTGGTCGAGGGCCTGCGCACCGGCGAGGGCCGCCCCGTCGGCCACCGACGCGAGCGAGCGGCGGGTCAGGTAGACCTCGCTGACCGCGGTCACCCCGACGATCGCCAGGATCAGCACGAGCGCGAACCCGAGGATCAGCAGCGTCACCGACCCCGTCTCGTCCGCCAGCGGCGGTCGTCCGGCCTCGTCAGCGAACTCGGCGCGCTCAGCCCGCTCAGCCCGCTCGGGCCGACCGGTCGGCGCGGTCACGTGGTCGCGCGGTAGGTGCCGTAGGGGGAGACGCTGACGCCGTCGACGGCGATCGTCGTGTGCCGGCTGCGATCGGGGACCAGCGGCAGCGACACCCGGACGGTGATCTCCACCCGGATCGCCCCGCCGGGTGCCCGGCAGTCACCGCCGCCCGACGCGCACGCCAGCGTCAGCTGGCCGGGCGCCAGGACGATGCCCTCGTCGGCGAGGGCCTCCGCCGCCGCCTGCACGGCCGCGTCCGGCGCACTCCCGCCGTCGGGGGCGAGCATGTACGCCCGGCCCGCGGCCCGGGCGGCGGCGGTCACGCCGTAGGCGGCCTGCTGCACCTTCAGCGCGCCGATCACGACATACGTCAACGGCAGCAGGAGGACGACACCGAGACCGATCAGCTCGACCAGCGCCGAGCCCGCCTCCGGGCGGTCCCCGAGGCGCCGGCGCACGCACCGGATCACGCGTCGGAGCAGGCGGCCGCCGGCCCGGTTGCGGGCACGGTCGCGGGCGACACGGCTCACGGCTGCTCGCGGATCGCGTGTCCGGTGACGGTCATCGACGTGCCGCCGAGGGGGATCACGCCGAGCAGGCTGATCGGCACCCGGGCCCGGACGACGACGACCGCACCGCCGTCGGCGAGCCCGCCGGTGACGTCACCGCCGGCTCCCGAGCCCAGGCTGCGATCGAGGAGGTCCGCCGCGTACCCGGCGCCGTCGGCGGGGCTCCGGCCGAACTCGGCCCCGACCCGGGCGCCCTCGCTGACGCCGTCGGTCGCCGTCGTCCGGGTGAGGACCGTGAACGCCACCTGCAGGACGCCGAGGGTCAGGAACAGCAGCGGGATCAGCACCAGGACGAAGTCGACGACGGCCGCGCCGCGTTCGGCCGATCCGGGCTCACGGTCGTGGCCGGGCCGACGGGATCGGCTCAGGGGTTGGAGACGCTGCTGATCGCGTTCTGGAAGACGCTCGTGAGCTGGCCCTTCGCGACGCCGATCAGCGCGACCACCAGCAGCGCGGACATCAGCGTGACGAGCACCCACCCGGGTACGTCGCCCCGCTCGGGACCGCCGGTCGCCAGCCGCGACCGGACCGTCCGGGCGGCCCGCGCGGGCAGCCGGCGCGGGGCCGCCGTGGTCCGCGGCTCGGGTCGTGCGGTCAGCGTCGACGAGCTGGTCATCGGTTCTCCTCGGGTTCGGCGTGCTCGGGGGTCGGGCGCTCATGGCCGTGCGTGGGAACGGGGGCCGCCGCACCGCGCGGCGGGCGGGCGCATCAGGGCGCGAGGGCGTGCAGGGTGAGGAAGCCCGGGAACAGCGCGAACAGCACCGTCACGGGCAGGACCATGAAGACGACCGGCATCATCATCGCGATGTCCTTGCGGCCGCCGACCTCGATGAGCCGGCGCCGGTCGGCCTCGCGGACGTCGGCCGCCTGGGCCCGCAGGACCTCCGCGAGCGGCGTCCCGCGTTCGATGGCGACCGCGATGCCGTCGACGAAACGCTGCAGGGACGGCAGTCCGGTCCGGTCGGCGATCCCGCCGAGCGCGGTCACCACCGACGCCCCGGCCCGGGCGTCGGCGAGCGCGCGGCGGACCTCGGTGGACAGCTCGCCGCGGGTGATCCGCGCGACCCGGTCGAGCGCGGCGACCGTGCCCTCACCGGCGGCGAGGGAGAGCGCGAGCATGTCCGCCACGGCGGGGAACTCGGCGAGGATCCGCTTCTCCCGGCGGGTGACCGCCGCGGTCAGCACCTGGTCGCGGACGAGGACGCCGCCGACGGTGGTGGCCGCACAGACGACGAGGGCGACCGCCGGCCGCCGGCCGTCGGCGACGAGCGCCAGTGCGGCCAGCAGACCGACCCCGAGTCCGACCGCGGCGCACAGCGCCTGCTCGATCCGGAAGGCCTCCACCCCGGTGGCGGCGCCGCTGCGCACGAGGCGCCGGCGGATCGTGGCGTTGCCGCCGAGCACGGTGTCCAGCGTGCGGGCGACCCGCAGCAGCAGCGGGCGCAGCAGCCGGGTGAGGACGGTCCCCGGGCCGAGGGTCACGTCGGCGCCGAACGCGCGGTGCGGAGTGGTCACGTCGCGGAGGTAGGGCTCGAGCCGGTCGGACAGCGTGAGGCGGCGCCGTGACGTCATCGCCCGCACCGAGAGGAGGGTCCCGGCCGCCGCGACCGCCCCGAGCAGCGCTCCGGTCGCGGGGCCGCTCACCGCAGCACCCGGACGTCCTCAGGCAGCCGGCCGAGTGCGGTCATCAGCCGGTAGGCCACGACCGAGACCCCGAGCCCGATGCCGAGCACGATGACCCCGGCGCGGGAGTTGTACTGCTGGACGACCGCGGACTGCAGCGACAGCAGCGCGAGCACGATCCACGGGGCCGCGACCCCGAGCCGCGCCGCGTTGACCGTCCAGCTCTGCCGGCTCACCAGCTCGCCGCGGGTGTGGGCGTCTTCGCGGAGAAAGCTCGCGAGGGTGCGGAGCAGCCGGCCGAGGTCGGATCCGCCGACCTCCCGGGCGAGGCGCAGGGCCTCGATGATCCGGTCGGCGACCGGGTCGGCGAGGCGGTCCTTGAGCGCGTCGAGGCAGTCGGAGAACCGTCCGGTCGCGCGGTAGTCGGCGCCGAAGAGGGCGAACGCGGACCGCAGCGGCGCCGGTCCGCGCACCGAGAGCTGGATCAGCGCCTCGGGCAGCGACAGACCCGCACGGACACTGGACGAGAGGTTGTCCACCGCGTCGGGCCACAGCTCCCGGAGCTCCTCGCGGCGCCCGGCGGCGCGGC
>CAXSIB010000177.1:0-6743 GCA_964237095.1 uncultured Actinomycetales bacterium | reverse complement strand
CCGTAAGTGACGACCACGGGCGGTCACTGGTTGTCCACGGTTACTACGTGTAGTCAACCTGGGTGACGCTGAGCAAGCCCCATGCGCCCTCGCCGGCGGGGTCCGGCCGCCGCTGCCCGGGGTCCGGGCACGGGTGGATCCGAGGCCCGGGGCGGATCGGGCAGCAGGCCGAGGTCGGCGGTCAGCACCCCGGATCGACTGGGCCCCGGTTCGACTGGTGTCGCCGCGGGAGCCTGTGTAGTCTCATCCTGAGAGTTCTTCGGGGGCCTGGTCCGGTCTGGATAACACGGTGGGACCATCGCCACCCGGGAGCTCTCGGGAGACCCGACGCACCGCCATGCGGGCGCGTGAGCCTCGCCCGCCCCCTGGTTCGGGGGTATCGGGGAGCGGGAAGAGGCAGCCACGCGGCCGGTCCGACCTCAGGTCGGGCCGGCCGCTTCGGCGTCCCCGGCGATCTCCACCGGACGGGTGCGGACTCTCCCCACCTGGCGTGCCCCTTGCGGGAGGCGTCCAGGCCTGGTCACTGTGTCCTCGTCACCGACCGATCCGCGCGCCGCCGTCCCGGGCGCCGACCTCTGGAGAGAACGTGCTCAAGGGTTTCAAGGACTTCATCTTCCGGGGCAACGTCCTCGACCTCGCGATCGCCGTGGTCATCGGCACCGCGTTCACCGCCGTGGTCATGGCCATCGTCGACAACCTGATCCAGCCGATCATCAACTCCCTCGGGGGCCACAGTGTCGGCGGGCTGAGCTTCCACCTCGTGAGCGGCAACGAGGGCACGGTCGTCGACATCGGCGCGATCATCTCGGCGATCATCAGCTTCCTGATCATCGCGGCCGTCGTCTACTTCGTCCTGGTCGTGCCGTCCCAGCGCCTGCTCGCGCTGCGGGCCGCGAAGACCGGCCAGGCCGAGGAGGCCACCCCGGTCGCGAGCGAGGACGTCCTGCTGCTGCGCGAGATCCGCGACCTGCTCGTCACCCAGGGCGGGGGCGGCACCCCGGCGCGCACCTTCGAGTGAGCCCGGCGGCGACCCCGATCTGCACACAACGACCGCGGGACCGCGATCCGGCCCGGCTCGGCCCGTTGCGTGCAGATCGGGGTCGTCCCGCGCGACCCCCCGCCGTCGGGGCCGGGAGCGGCGGTCAGGTGAGCAGCGAGTGGACCTCGATGATCGCGTCGCGGGAGGGCCCGACCCCGACCGCGGACACCCGGACGCCGCTGACCTCGGCGACGCGGTCCAGGTAGGCCCGGGCGGTGGGCGGCAGGTCGGCCAGCGTCCGGGCGCCGGAGATGTCCTCCCACCAGCCGGGCAGCCACTCGTACACCGGCCGGGCGTGGTGGAACGCGGACTGCGAGGCGGGCATGGTGTCGACCCGCTCCCCGTCGATCTCGTACGCGACGCAGATCGGCACCCGGTCGAAGCCGGTGAGGATGTCGAGCTTGGTCACGACGAGGTCGGTCAGTCCGTTGATCCGCGCCGAGTACCGCGCGACGACGCCGTCGAACCAGCCGCAGCGCCGGGGCCGGCCCGTCGTCGTCCCGTACTCGGCGCCGACCTTGCGCAGGGTCTCCCCCGCGTCGTCGTGCAGCTCGGTCGGGAACGGGCCCTCCCCCACGCGCGTCGTGTAGGCCTTCGCGATCCCGGTCACCCGGTCGATGCGCGTCGGGGGGATCCCGGAGCCGACACACGCCCCGCCCGCGGTCGGGTTCGACGACGTGACGAACGGGTAGGTGCCGTGGTCGACGTCGAGCATCGTGGCCTGCCCGGCCTCCAGCAGCACGGTCTCCCCGCGGTCGAGGGCCGCCCCGAGCAGCTCCGGGGTGTCCGCGACCATCGGGGCCAGGCGCTCGGCGTGTTCGAGGAACTCCTCGACGACCTCCTCGACGCTCACCGCGCGCCGGTTGTAGACCTTCGCGAGCAGCTGGTTCTTGACCTCGAGGGCGCCCTCGACCTTGGCGCGGAGGATGCCCTCGTCGTAGATGTCCTGGATCCGGATGCCGGTCCGCGACATCTTGTCCGCGTAGGTCGGGCCGATCCCGCGGCCGGTGGTGCCGATGCGCCGGCTGCCCAGGAAGCGCTCGGTCACCTTGTCCAGCACGCGGTTGTAGGGCGCGACGAGGTGTGCGTTGGTGCTGACCTTCAGCGCGGAGGTGTCGACCCCGCGGGCCTCGAGGCCGTCGATCTCCTCGAACAGCACCCCGAGGTCGACGACGACGCCGTTGCCGATGACCGGCGTGCAGCCCGGGGTGAGGATCCCCGACGGCAGCAGGTGCAGCGCGTACTTCTCGTCGCCGATGACCACGGTGTGCCCGGCGTTGTTGCCGCCGTTGAACTTGACGACGTAGTCGACGGACGAACCGAGCAGGTCGACGGCCTTGCCCTTGCCCTCGTCGCCCCATTGGGCGCCGACGACGACGACGGCTGGCACAGCAGGTCCCCGCTCTGTGGAGGTCAGGTGGACGGACGGTCAGGTGCCCGGGCTGATCAGGTACCAGGGCGATCAGGTGCCCGGGACGGTCGCGGCCGGGCGCTGCGGTGCGTCCGGTCCGTGCCCCGCGGGTGGGCTGACCCCGCGGGCAGGGGTCAGGCTGGCACACCCGGACGGGTCAGCGCAGCCACGAGGGCCGCGCCGAGGGCCCGGCCGGACACGTACGCCCCCTCGACCTTCGGCTTGCCGCCCCAGCCGTCGCTGCACGCCCCGACGCCCGACCCGGTCAGCAGGTAGGGCTCGTCGTGGGTGCTCGCCGGCTTGGCGTACGTCCAACGCTGGGCCAGGGACCACACCGGCTCCGCGTCGACACCGAGCATCCCCCGTAGCTCCGCGAGCACCGGCGCGATCGCCGCGGCCGGCTCCTGCAGGTGCGCCGCCGCGAGGGCGGCCGTGGTGTGCGCCACGAGCACGGCGGCGCCGTCCCCGCGGCGGTCACCGTCGTCGGCGACCCAGGTGAGGACGTCGGAGTCGGCCACGAACGCCCCGGCGAAGTCCGGCCAGCGGCGGCGGTCCCAGCCGGCGGCGACCGCGATCACCGGGTCGTAGGCGACGTCGAGGGCGGCGGCCTCGACCTCGAGGCCGGGTCCGAGGAGGCGGCGGGCCTGCGGGTCGGGCATCGCCAGCACGACCGCGGCGGCCGGCACCCCGTCGACGGTCGGGCCGTCGCCGTCGTGCCCGACCGCCTCGACCGGGCTCTGCGGGGCGGGGCGGGCGTCGGCCGGGAGGGCCTCGACGAGGTCCTCGGCGAGAGCCCGCAGCCCGCCCGGGGCGCCCCACCGGACGGGTCCGGACTTGGGGTCCCCGAGGCCGGCGGGGGTGGCGGTGCGGAAGGTGTCGGTCCACTGCCGGGCCAGGCCGCGGCGCTCCCAGTCGGCGACGACCGCGGCGAACCCGGGGTCGGCGACGGTGAAGTAGGAGGCCCCGAGATCCACCGCGCGGCCCTCGACGTGCCGGATCCCGAGCCGCCCGCCGGGCTTGCGGCCCCGGTCCCGCACGGACACGGCGATCCCGGCGTCGACCAGCTCCCGGGCGCACGCGAGGCCCGCGAGACCGGCGCCGACGACCACGACAGGACCCGCGCTGCTCATGGGAGCAGTCTCCCAGGCGGCTCCGACAGGACCACCCGGGCTCCCGCGTCAGACCGAGTGGAGGCCGATCGGCACGGGATCGGCCGTCAGGGTGGCCGCGGGGACCGGGCCGCCGGCGTGGAAGAGGGCGCTGACGGACTCCCCGTTGTGGATCCGCCGGATGGCCTCGGCGAGCGCGGGCGCGATGGTCAGCACGGTCAGCTTGGGCACGCGCTGCGACGCCGCGATGGGGACGGTGTCGGTGCAGACGATCTCCAGGACCTCGGGCCGGTCGCTGAGCCGCTGCAGCGCGCCGTCGGCGAACAGCCCGTGGGTGCAGGCCACCCGGGCCGACCGGGCCCCGGCCTCCTGCAGGCGGACGAGCAGCTCCAGGGTCGTGCTGCCCCGGGCGATCTCGTCGTCGAGCACGATGATGTCGCGCCCGGCGACGTCGCCGATGATCGAGGTGATGACGACCTTGTCGTCGGCGAACCGCTGCTTGGCGCCCGCGGCGACCGGGGTCCCGAGGAGCCGGGCGAAGGCGGCCGCCTGCTTGGCGTTGCCGAGGTCGGGCGAGACGACCGTCGTGTTCGACAGGTCGAGGCCGCGGAAGTGGTCGGCGAGCTCGTGCAGGGCGTGCAGGTGGTCCACCGGGACGCTGAAGAACCCGTGCACCTGCGGGGAGTGCAGGGTCATCGTCAGGACGCGGTCGGCGCCCGCGGTGACCAGCAGGTCGGCCACCAGCCGGCCGCCGATCGAGATCCGCGGCTGGTCCTTCTTGTCCGACCGCGCGTAGGCGTAGTGCGGCATCACCACGGTCGTCCGGGCGGCCGAGGCCCCGCGGGCGGCGTCGAGCATCAGCAGCAGCTCGACCAGGTGCTCCTGCACGGGCTGGACGAGGGGCTGGACCAGGAAGACGTCGCGTTCGCGGCAGTTGGCCTGCAGCTGCACCTCGAGGCAGTCGTTGGCGAACCGGCGCAGCTCGACCGGGTGCAGCGGCACCTTGAGGTGGCGGCACACGTCCTCGGCCAGCCCGAGGTGGGCACTCCCACTGAACACCGCGATCTCACGCACTCGACTGCCCCCGCGTCGCCGACGTCCGACCGCCGACGCTACCCACCGCCGCGAGGCGGTCCCGACGGTGTTCCCTCGGCCGTCCACCGGGCCACCACCGGAGTCCCGACGGGACCGGTCCGGGAGAGGAGGTGGCCGGTCGCGGTGACCGCGGCCGCACCGAGGAGGGTCGCCGCCGCGGCCAGGCCGAAGCTCCACCGGGTGCCGAGGGCGTCGGCGAGGACACCGCTGAGCGCGGCCGCCCCGGCGTAGCCCGCGGCGCTGGCCGAGTTGAGCCAGGTGAACGCCTGGGTCAGGACGGCGCGGTCGACCCGGGCCTGCGTGAGGACCGTCGACAGGACCAGGGTCGGGGCGATCGCCAGCCCGGGCACGACGAGCGCGGCCGCGAGCGCCCACGGGGAGGCGGCCAGGACGAGCCCGACGGTCCCGGCGGCCAGCAGCCACAGGGCCCGCCGCAGCTGGACCGCGGGCGCCGACGGCCACGCCCGGTGGCCGTAGACGAGCCCCGCGGCCAGGCTCGCGACACTGCTGACGCTGTTCAGCGGGCCGGCGAGGCGGGCGACCCCGTGGTCGAGGGCGAACGCGGTGACCGCGACCCCGGACGCCCCGAACATCACCCCGAGGGTCGTGTTGACGACGACGAGGACCGCGAAGGGCCGGGTCCGCAGGCCGGACCGCGGCCGCGGGGCGGCGGCCCGGGCGGTGGTGGTGATGACAGTGGTGGTGATGGTCGTGGCGTCCCGCGCGGTGGCGTTGGCCGGCGGCGGCGCGGTGGCGGTCAGCGCGGCCAGCACGAAGCCGCCCGCGAGGACGAACGCGGTCGCGAGCGCGGACGCCACGACCGGGTCGACCAGCGCGGCGACGGTGCCGACCAGGGTCGGCCCGACCAGGAACGCGACCGCGTTGGTCAGGGACTCGAGCGCGAACGCCGTGCCCAGCAGGGGATCTCCGGCCAGCAGGTTCGACCAGCGGGCCGAGGACAGCGCCCCGGCCTGCGGGATCGTGCCGCCGGCGAGCGCCCCGCAGCCGACGAGCAGCCCGGTCGGGGCGTGCGCCGCGGTGAGGACGACCAGCAGTGCGACCGCGACCCCGTGGGCGGCCAGCAGGGGCGGGAGGACCCGGGTCTGCCCGTGGCGGTCGACGAGGCGGGCGACCTGGGGCCCGACGGCGGCCTCGGCGAGGGCGAAGCCGCCGGTCACGAGCCCCGCCACGGCGTAGGAGCCGGTCCCGGCGTGGACCAGCCAGACCAGGCCGAGCCCGGTCATCGCGATCCCGACGCGGGCGAGCCCGGCGGCGGCGAAGAACGCCCGGGCGCCCGGCACCGCGAGCGTCCGGCGGTAGGCCGAGGACCCGGGACGGGCCGCCGGGGCCTGCCGGCCGCCCGGTGGTGGTGCCGTGCGGTGCTGGTCGCGGTGGAGGTGGAGGTGGTGGAGGTGGAGGTGGAGGCGGCGGCGGCGGTCGGGCAGGAGGGGCATGGCGGTGCGCTCTCAGCAGCCCGGTCGGGCGGAATGGGACCGGGGGCGTCCGCCCCTCACCGGTCCGTCCTCACCGCCAGTCACCGTCCAGGGGTTGCGCGAGGTCAGGGACGAGGCCTCGCGCCGGTTCCACACCGGGCCGCACGTGTCGAAGTCGAGGTGGCCCACGGTAACCGGCGAGACCGCGGCGGGCGCCTTCGAGCGGGGGTAGGCGCGGCTGGGAGTGCCCGGCGGCGCGGCGGACGCCGACTCGAGGGGCTGCCCAGGCCGTGACCCCGGATCGGCTGCGGGTCGGGCGAGAACGGCGATGCGGTCGGTCGACCGGGCGGTGATCGTCGCCGCCGGGCTCGGGGCGTCCCGGTACCGCACCGATCGTCTCGGTGACACCCACGACGCACCCGGCTCGACCGACCCGGATCGGGTGGTGGGGTGACTTCCCCTCGAGCCCGGCTCAGCGGACCAGGCCGAGACCGGCGGCGACCGCGGCCACGACCTGCTCCTCGGTGCTGGACCCGGACACCACGACCAGCACGTCGTCCCACGCCTGCACGGTGTCCCCGTCCGACCCGGGCACCGCCGCGACGACCTCCGGGACCCGTTCGCGCAGCCGGGCGGTGACGTCGTGTTCGTAGCGG
>CAXSIB010000176.1:0-6751 GCA_964237095.1 uncultured Actinomycetales bacterium | reverse complement strand
GCGACGGTCGGGCCGGCCCGACCGGCACGGTCAGGTACCGGCGCAGCGGTCAGGCGGCCGAGCGGCCCGCCGCGGCGAGCTCGGGCCGGCGGTCCAGCCCCCACGCTTCGGCGAGCCGGCGCACGGAGTCGCGGCGGGCCCCGTGGTCGTGGGTCATCGTGGTCACCATCAGCTCGTCCGCGCCGGTCCGGGCCGCGAGCTCGAGGAGCCCGTCGCGGACCTCCCCGCCGGTCCCGGTCAGGACCGAGTCGACCCGCTCCTGGGCCATCGCCCGCTCACCGGGACCCCAGCGGTACGCGGCGACCTCGGCCGGGCTCGGCCACGGGCCGGGCGCCCCGGACCGCAGCCGTGCGAAGAACAGCCCGATCTCCGTCGCCAGCTCCCGCGCCCGGGCGCCGTCGGCCGCGGCGACCGCACTGGCGGTGACCAGCAGGTGCGGCTCGGCCAGCGTCGGGGAGGGCTGGAAGCTGTCGCGGTAGAGCTGCCCCGCGGCGGTGGTGTCGTGGCCGGAGAAGTGGTGGGCGAACGCGAACGGGAGCCCCATCTGCCCGGCCAGGCGCGCCGAGAAGCCGCTCGACCCGAGCAGCCAGACCTGGGGCTGGTAGCCGCGGGCGGGCGTGGCCTGGATCCGGGCGAACGGGTGGTCCCCACCGAAGTCGCCGTCGAAGAACGCGAGCAGCTCGGCCAGGCGGGGGGTGAAGTCGTCGCCGTCCGGGACGGAGGCGAGCTCAGCGGCCTGCCAGCGGCGCAGGGCGTAGGCGGTCAGCTGGTCCGAGCCGGGGGCGCGGCCGAGGCCGAGGTCGATCCGGCCGGGGTGCAGTGCCTCCAGCGTGCCGAACTGCTCGGCGATGACCAGGGGGGCGTGGTTGGGGAGCATGACCCCGCCGGAGCCGACCCGGATCCGCGACGTGCGGTCGGCGATGGCCGAGATGAGCACGGCGGGGGCGGAGCTGGCACCGCCCGGCATGCCGTGGTGTTCGGCCACCCAGTAGCGGCGGTAGCCGGCGTCGTCGGCGAGGGCGGCGATGTCGAGGGTCTCGGCCAGGGCGTCCGCCGGGGTCCGGCCGCTGGCCACGGGGGAGGTGTCGAGGATCGAGAGGGGGATGTCGGGGTACGCCCGGTCGGCAGACATGCAGGGGGAACAGTGAGAGGCGGCCCGGGGATTCCCGGACCGCCTCGGTCGTACAGGTCGTGCGCTGGTGCCTCGCGTGCGGCCGACCCCGGGGGGCCGGCCTGCCTCAGCGGGTCTCGCGGTGCGAGCGCAGGATCCGGCAGTGCGGGCAGAACTTGTTCAGCTCGAGGCGGTCGGGGTCGTTGCGCCGGTTCTTCCGCGTGATGTAGTTGCGGTTGCGGCAGACCGTGCAGGCCATCGTGATCTTCGGCCGGACCTCGGAGTTCCTGGAAGCCATGCTGTCCTCAGTCCCTCTGTACGTGCATTCGTGTGGTCGGTCGTGCGGGGTGGTAGCGGTGGCCGGACTTGAACCGGCGACCTAACGATTATGAGCCGTTTGCTCTGCCAGCTGAGCTACACCGCCTGGGCCCGCGGTCACCCGCGGCCTCGAGCCCCCATACGGAATCGAACCGTAGACCTTCTCCTTACCATGGAGACGCTCTGCCGACTGAGCTATGGGGGCGGCCCGAACCAGGGTACCAACCCCACGGGGTGCCTCGCCAACGGGCGCCGACCCGCTCCTCCCGGCTGCCCGATCCGCCCGCCTCGGCCTGCCCCGCCCGGCCGGGTCGACCGCGAGGTGTCCGCGGGTGACTTGGCGCCCGCCGCCCGACGGGGGAGGATCGGGGCGTGCCCGCTGATTCCTCGTTCGACGTCGTCAGCAAGGTCGACCGCCAGGAGGTCGACAACGCCCTCGGGCAGGCCGTCCGGGAGGTCGGCACCCGCTTCGACTTCAAGAACACCGGGTCCTCGATCCGCTGGTCCGGGGAGACGGGCATCGAGATCGAGTCCGACTCCGAGCTCCGGGCCCTGGCCGTGCTCGACCTCTTCCAGCAGAAGCTGGTCAAGCGCGGCATCTCCCTGAAGTCCCTCGATGCGGGCGAGCCCAAGGAGTCCGGGCGGCAGGTGAGGATCAGCTCGACGATCAAGGAGGGCATCTCCGCGGAGATCGCGAAGAAGCTGTCCGCCCTGGTCCGGGAGCAGGGCCCGAAGGGCGTCCAGGCCCGCATCCAGGGCGACGAGCTGCGGGTGAGCGGGAAGAAGAAGGACGACCTGCAGGCGGTCATGACCCTGCTGCGCGAGGCCGACCTCGACGTCGCGCTGCAGTTCGTCAACTACCGCTGACCCCGGCGCCGGCCACCGGCGCGAGCACCTCCACCGACCGAAGCGCCACCACCACGGGCCGGTGCGCCGCCGCTCAGCTGCTGCGGGTGCCGACCGACCGCGCGAGCTGGTCCAGGGCGTGGCGCGCGGCGCCGTCGGGCAGCGCGGTGAGCACCTCGCGGGCGTCACTGGTCCAGCGGTCCACGACCGCGCGCGACGCCTCGATCGCCGGGTGCCCGCGCAGTGCGCGCAGCACCTCCGTGACCCGGTCGTCGGCGAGCGCCCGGCCGGCGGCCACCTCGTCGAGCGCCGCCTGCAGCGGGGCCGGGGTCGAGGCGGGATCGGCGAGCGCGAGCAGCACGGGCAGGGTGGCGACGCCCTCGCGCAGGTCCGTCCCCGGGGTCTTGCCGAGCGCGCCGCCCTGCCCGACCACGTCGAGCAGGTCGTCGGCCAGCTGGAACGCGACGCCGATCTTCTCCCCGAACACCCGGAGCACCTCGGTGGCCTCCGGACCGGCCCCGCCGAGCAGGCCGCCGAACTGGGCGGCGGTGCCGACCAGCGACCCGGTCTTGTCCGCGACCACCGACAGGTAGTGGGCGAGGCGGTCGGCGCCGGCGGGCACCCCGGCGGTCTCGCGGATCTGCCCCTGGACGAGGCGGGAGAAGGTCCGCGCCTGGATCATCACGACGTCGCGGCCCAGGGAGGCGGCGGTCTCCGAGGCCTTCGCGAAGAGGTAGTCGCCGGTCAGGATCGCCACGGTGTTGCCGTACGCGCGGTTGGCGGCCGGAGCCCCGCGGCGCAGGCTCGCCTCGTCCATGACGTCGTCGTGGTAGAGCGTCGCCAGGTGGGTGAGCTCCACCACGAGCGCGGACGGGATCACCCCGGGTGCGTGCGGATCGCCGAAGTACGAGGCCAGCAGGGTGAGGGTCGGGCGGAAGCGCTTGCCGCCGGCGTCGAGCAGGTGCCGGGCCGGTGCGGTGACGCTCGGGTCCGCTCCCGCCACCACCTCGTGCAGCGCCACCTCGATCTCGGCGAGCCCGGTGCGGACGGCCGCGTCGAGCCCGGTGTCGATCGAGGACAGGTCCACCCCCCCGGCCGGCGAACCGGCGGTCCCGTCGGCCGCGGACCCGGTGGTCCCGTCAGGGCCGCCGCCCCTCGTGGTGGTCGACGGGCCGTCACCGCCCGGCGCCACCGCGGCCGGGGCCCGCGGGGTGGAGGTGGGTGTCACCTGACCAGTGTGGCGGCTCGGGTCGCGAGGTCGAGGACCGGCTGGGGAACGATGCCCAGGACGAGGGTCGCGGCCACCCCGACCGCGACCGGGACCGACGTGAGGATGCTCGGGACCGAGACGCGCGGGCCGTCGGCGACCGGGGCCGAGAAGAACATCAGCACGATGATCCGCGCGTAGAAGAACGCGGCGATGGCGCTGGCGAGCACCCCGACCACCACGAGCGCGCCCTGCCCCGACGCCGACGCCGCGTTGAAGACCGCGAACTTCGCGGCGAACCCACTCGTGAGCGGGATCCCGGCGAAGCCGAGCAGGAACAGCGCGAACACCCCGGCCAGCAGCGGCGACCGGCGGGCGAGCCCGGCCCAGTCCCGGATCGTGCTCGCCTCCCCCGTGGCGCCGCGGACCATCGTCAGGACCGCGAAGACCCCGACCGTGGTGAAGCCGTAGGCCGCGAGGTAGAACAGCATGCTCGAGGTGCCGACCCGGCTGACCGCCACGATCGCGGTGAGGATGAAGCCGGCGTGCGCGATCGAGGAGTACGCCAGCATCCGCTTGATGTCGGTCTGCAGGACCGCGAGCACCGACCCGACCAGCATCGTGAGCACGGCCACGCCGAACATGACCGGCTTCCAGTCCCACTGCAGCCCGCCGAGCGCGACGTAGAACAGGCGCATGAGCGCCCCGAACGCGGCGATCTTGGTGCAGGCCGCCATGAAGCCGGTGACCGCGGTCGGCGCCCCCTGGTACACGTCCGGGGTCCACGAGTGGAAGGGCGCGGCGCTCACCTTGAACAGCAGCCCGACCGACAGCAGCCCGACCCCGCCGAGCAGCAGGCCGTCGGAGCCGACGTGGGCGGCCAGGGAGTCCGAGATGGCGCCGTACTGCAGCGCCCCGGAGTACCCGTAGACCATCGCGGCGCCGTAGAGGAAGAACGCCGACGAGAAGGACCCCAGGAGGAAGTACTTCATCGCCGCCTCCTGGGAGAGCAGCCGCCGGCGCCGGGCCATGCCGCACATCAGGTACAGCGGGAACGACAGCAGCTCGAGGGAGATGAACGACACGAGCAGGTCGTTGGACGCCGCGAAGAGCAGCATGCCGGCGACCGAGAACATCGTCAGCGGGTAGACCTCGGTCTGGAAGTTGCCCGAGGCGTCGGCCTGGCGCTCGGCCGGGCTGCCCGGCAGCGCGTACGCCGACGCGGCGAACGGCGAGCCGCTCGGGTCGAGGCTGCGCTCGGAGAACAGCAGCAGGCTCAGGACCGCGAGCGCGAGGATCGTGCCCCAGAGGAACAGCGACGTCCCGTCCACCGCGACGGTGTCGGCGGCGACGAGCTGGCCGCGGGTGCCGTGGCCGAGGGTCGAGACGAGGACGACGGCGACCAGCGCCCCGAGGGAGCCCAGCACCGCCAGGGCCGCCTGCACCCGGTAGCGCAGCCGCGCCGGGACGGTCGCCTCGACGAGGACCCCGAGGACCGCGACCACGAAGACGGTCAGGATCGGGGAGAGGCGCGCGTAGTCGATGTGCGGTGCCGTGAACGTCACCACCGCCGCCATGCTGCTGACGCTCACCTGCTGCTCCCCGTCGCGGTCCCGGTACTGCTGCTGAACTGGCTGATCGCGACCGTGCCGGTGACCGCCACCTTCGGCTTCGGGTCGGTCACCCCCGCCTGGGAGAGCGTCGGCGTCACGCCGTGGTTGATCACGTCGGTCAGCGGCTTCGGGTAGAAGCCGAGCACCAGCAGCAGCGCGATCAGCGGCGCGACCACGAGGGCCTCCCGGCCGCGGAGGTCACGGGCCCCGACCAGCTTCGGCGCGACCGGGCCGGTCATCACCCGCTGGTACATGAGCAGCGCATAGAGCGCCGCGAGCACGATGCCGACCGTCGCGATGATCGCCGCCGCCGGGTACCGGGTGAAGGTGCCCACCAGGACCAGGAACTCCGACACGAAGGTCGCCAGCCCCGGCAGGGACAGGCTCGCGAGCGCCGCGACGAGGAAGACGCCGGACAGCGCGGGCGCCGGGGTCTGCAGACCGCCGAAGTCCCGCCAGTCGTTGCTCCCCCGCCGCTTCGCGATGAACCCGACCACCAGGAACAGCAGCACGGTGGAGATGCCGTGGTTGACCATGTAGAGCGTCGCGCCGGTCTGGCCCTGGGTGGTGAGGGCGAAGATCCCCAGGACGATGAACCCGAAGTGGGAGATCGACGTGGCGGCGACGAACCGCATCATGTCCCGCTGCGCGACGGCCAGGATCGCCCCGTACAGGACGGAGATCACCGCCAGCACGATCACGACCGGGGCGAGGCGGCGGGCGGCGACCGGGAACAGCGGCACCGCGAGGTGGATCATCCCGAAGGTGCCGATCTTGTCCACGACGCCGGAGAGGTACGCCGCGCCGGCGGGCGGCGTCTGCTCGATCGCGTCCGGCAGCCAGGTGTGGAAGGGCCACAGGGGCGCCTTGATGGCGAAGGCGATCATGAAGCCGATGAACAGCAGGTACTGCGTCCGGTCAGGGATCGAGATCCCCGAGAGGTCCGACAGCAGGAACGTGCCGACCGGGTGGGCCGCGGACCGGGTCGTCACCGACAGGCCGATCACCGCGGCGAGCATGACGAGGCCGCCGAGCAGGTTGTAGAGCAGGAACTTGGTGGCCGCCGCCGCCCGCCTCGGGCCGCCGTAGACCCCGATGAGGATGTACATCGGGATGAGCATCGCCTCGAACAGGATGTAGAAGAGCAGGACGTCGGTGGCCGCGAAGGCGCCGACCAGCATGCCCTGGGTGATGAGGATGCAGGCCGGGTAGCCCGCGGCCCGGCGCTCCTGCGGCGCCTCGCCGCCGATCGCGGTGGCGCCCACGGTCGTCGTCCCCGCGGTCGACGGGTCGGCGGTGTCGGTGGCGACCCCGGTCCCGTCGGCGGGGTCGGCGTCGCCGCGCCCCGCGCCCGGGGTGGCCGGGGGGTCGGACTCCGACCAGCCGGCGGCCAGCACGATCGGGGTGATCACGGCGGTCAGCGCGATCAGCGCGAGCGCGATGCCGTCGAGGCCGAGGGCCCAGTGCAGGCCGAACGCCGGGACCCAGGTGTAGGTCTCGTCGAGCTGGAAGCGGGTGCCGGTCGAAGACCACAGCAGCGCGACGACGATCGTCAGCACCAGCTCCACGAGGGAGAAGCCGAGGGCGACGGTCTTCGCGGTCCGCGGGTCCGAACGGGGGACGAGCAGCACGATCACCGCCCCGACGACGGGGAGG
>CAXSIB010000175.1:0-6755 GCA_964237095.1 uncultured Actinomycetales bacterium | reverse complement strand
GCCGGGGCGCACGCCGGAGCGCGCCCCCCGGACCGGGCCGGAGCCGGCGCGCGAGTCCCGCACGGGCCTCAGGCGCCCGCGGGGCCGAACAGCCCGGCCGAGCGCGGGAACGCGCCCGTCCCGGCGTAGCGGGCGGCGTCGTCGAGCTCCTCTTCGATGCGCACGAGTTGGTTGTACTTGGCCAGCCGCTCCCCGCGGGCAGGCGCGCCGGACTTGATCTGACCGGATTGCACGGCCACCGCGAGGTCGGCGATCGTCGTGTCCTCGGTCTCCCCCGACCGGTGGGACAGCATCGAGGCGAACCCGTTGCGGTGCGCGAGCTCGACGGCGTCGAGGGTCTCGGTCAGCGTGCCGATCTGGTTGACCTTCACCAGCAGCGCGTTGGCCGCGTCGACGTCGATCCCGCGCTGCAGGCGCTCGGGGTTGGTGACGAACAGGTCGTCGCCGACCACCTGGACCCGGTCGCCGATCGCCGAGGTCAGGTGGACCCAGCCGTCCCAGTCCTCCTCCGACAGCGGGTCCTCGATGGACACGAGCGGGTAGGCGGCGAGCAGGCCCTCGTAGTAGCCGGTCATCCACTCCGCCGAGCGCTGCGCCCCCTCGAAGAGGTAGCCCTCGTCGCCGTGGAACTCCGTGGCCGCGCAGTCCAGGGCGAGCCCGATGTCGCTGCCCGGGGTGAAGCCCGCGTTGGAGATGGCCTCCACGATCAGGTCGAGGGCGTCGGCGTTGCGCGGCAGGCTGGGGGCGAAGCCGCCCTCGTCGCCGACCCCGGTCGACAGCCCGCGCTTCTTCAGCACCGACTTGAGCGACTGGTACACCTCGGAGCCCCAGCGGAGGGCCTCGGTGAACGTGGCCGCGCCGACCGGCGCGATCATGAACTCCTGGATGTCGACGTTGGTGTCGGCGTGCGAGCCGCCGTTGAGGATGTTCAGCATCGGCACGGGCAGCAGGTGCGCGTTCGGGCCGCCGAGGTAGCGGAAGAGCGGCAGCCCGGCGGACTCCGCGGCCGCGCGGGCCGCCGCGAGGGAGACCCCGAGGATCGCGTTGGCGCCGAGGCGGGCCTTGTTCGGGGTGCCGTCGAGGTCGATCAGCGCGGCGTCGAGCAGGCGCTGCTCAGAGGCCTCCAGGCCGACGACGGCCTCGGAGATCTCGCCGAGGACGAACTCGACGGCCTTCGTGACGCCCTTGCCGCCGTAGCGGGAGGCGTCGCCGTCGCGCAGCTCCACGGCCTCGAACGCGCCGGTCGACGCGCCGGAGGGGATGCCGGCCCGGGCCACGGTGCCGTCGTCGAGGACGACCTCGACCTCGATGGTCGGGTTGCCCCGGGAGTCGAGGATCTCGCGTGCGCCGAGTGCATCGATGGACGCCACGGGGCGTTTCCTTCCGTCAGGGTCGGGCCGGTGCTGCGCGGCCCAGGGTCGGCGCCGACCGTACCCGGGCCCTCCGACGGCCCCCGCCGCCGCGCCCGTTCAGGCCGCGCCCGTTCAGGCCCCGCCCGTTCAGGCCCCGCCCGTTCCGACCCCGCCCGTTCCGGCCCCGCCCGTTGAGGCACCGTCCGTTCAGGCCCCGTCCGATCGGGCGCCCCGCCCGCTCAGACCGCCGGTTGCAGCGCGGCCTCGGCGCCGGCCACGTCCGTCCGGAGCCGGCGCAGTGCCCGGCGCAGGGCCTGCTCCGGGTCCACCCCGGCGTCCCTCGCCGCAGCCACCACCCCGAGCAGCACGTCGCCGACGACCTCGTCGGGCCGGGAGTCGAGCGGGGAGGCGGCGGCGGGCAGGGCCGCGGGGCGGACGGGCTCGACGTCGAGGTCGGAGGTCGCGAGGCGGTCGAGCATCTTCGTCGCGAGCAGCAGCGCCGGGACGCTCGTGGGGATGCCCTCGAACAGGGTCCGGCGGCCCTTCTCGACGCGCTTGCGCCGTTCCCAGTCGGCCCGGACGTCCCCGGTCGAGTCGCTGGTCCCGCCACCCGCCGGGCCCGCCGCCTCCGCGTACACGTGCGGGTGGCGGTGCACGAGCTTGGCTGCGACGTCGGCCGCGACGTCGTCGAACCCGAAGGGCGCGGCCGGGTCCTCGGCGGCGATGCGCGCGTGGAAGACCACCTGCAGGAGCAGGTCGCCGAGCTCCTCGCGCAGCAGCACGCGGTCACCGGTGTCGAGGGCCTCGAGCACCTCGTGGGTCTCCTCGAGGAGGTACCGGGCGAGCGACGCGTGGGTCTGCTCGGCGTCCCACGGGCAGCCGCCGGGGGACCGCAGCCGGTCCATCACCGCCACGAGGCGGGCCGTGCCCGCCAGGCCCCCCGCCGGGGCGTCGGCCGCGTCGGGTGCGCCCGCCGGTGGGGCGGCGCTCAGGAGACGGCCGCGGCCGTCGGCGCCGGCGTGGAGATCGACTGCGGGCCGCCGGCGAGGGTGAGCGAGGCGTCGTTCCAGGACCCGTAGCGCGGGCTGACCTTCACCGGCAGCTGCCGGGACGCGGCCGCCACGTACTGGGCGCCCCGGGCCCCGGCCTGCTGCTGGGTCTGGGTCGACCCGCCGAGGCGCTCGCCGATCAGCACGTACTGCAGGCTGACCTGAACGACGCCGGGCAGCGTCGCGCGCGTGAGGTTGTACTGCGCCAGGTCGGCGTCGAGCGCGGACCCGGCCCCGGTGACCGTGCTCTGCACCGCGGTGGAGAGCTGGGCGGGCGTCACCGCGACCCCGACGGTGTCCGCGACCTCGCCGGCGACGGACTCGATCACCATCTCGTTGAGGACCGACGCCTGGATCGTCGCGAGGTTGCCGCGGGCGGTGGCCCGCTGCGTGCTCGGCAGGCTGTCGAGGAAGGACTGGACCCGCGACTGCAGGCTGCTCTCGGAGATCGCGTTCGTCCCGACCAGCGCGGCGCTCCCGTTCTGGACGCCGGAGCACCCGGCGACCAGCGCGAGCGGGAGCACGGCCGCGAGGGCCGCACCACGCCGGAGCCGCCGCCGGGCCGGCGCCCCGAGGCCGGGCCCCAGCTCACGCGGCGTTCCCGGGGCCGTCTCTCCCGCGGGTGCTGACCCCATCCGTGCTGCCCCCATCGGTCGAGCCCCCTCGTCAGTCGTCGGTCGTCACAGCGCCGCCACCACCGGCTCGGCCGGCGCCGGCTCGGCGGCCGGCACCCCGAGCACGTCGGTGAGCAGGCGCGCGCACCAGTCCAGCAGGGCCAGGTCGCGCAGCGGCTCCCCGGCGACCACCGCGGTGGCCGGACGCGGCACCAGGATCGTACGGGTCGTCTCCTTGACGAGGCTGCCCGGATACAGCCGGGTGAGGCGCAGCCGCGCGGAGTCCGGCAGCTCCACGGGGGCGAACCGCACGTGCCGGCCGGCGACGGTGACCTCGGCCAGCCCGGCCCGCCGCGCGTGCCCGCGGAACCGGGCGACCGCGAAGAGGTTCGCGACCGGCTCCGGCCAGTCGCCGTAACGGTCGGTCAGCTCCTCCGCGAGGGCGTCGATGTCGGCGCCGGTGCGCGCCTCGGCGAGGCGGCGGTAGACCTCCATCCGCAGCCGCTCCGCCTCGAGGTAGTCCTGCGGCAGGTGCGCGTCGACCGGCAGCTCGACGCGGACCTCGGTGGACTCCGGCTCGGTGTCGGACTCCCCGTCCCGGTAGGCGCTGACGGCCTCGCCGACCATGCGGATGTAGAGGTCGAAGCCGACGTCCGCGATGTGCCCGGCCTGCTCCCCACCGAGCAGGTTGCCCGCGCCGCGGATCTCGAGGTCCTTCATCGCGACCGCCGTGCCCGACCCGAGATCGCTGTGCTGGGCGATCGTCGCGAGGCGGTCGTGCGCGGTGTCGGTCATCGGCTTGTCCGTGGGGAAGCAGAAGTAGGCGTACGCCCGCTCCCGCCCGCGGCCCACCCGGCCGCGCAGCTGGTGCAGCTGGGACAGGCCCATCAGGTCCGCCCGGTCGACGACGAGGGTGTTCGCGTTCTGGATGTCCAGCCCGGACTCGACGATCGTCGTGCAGACGAGCACGTCGGCGCGCTTCTCCCAGAAGTCGACGATGACCTTCTCCAGGCGTCCCTCGCCCATCTGCCCGTGCCCGATCGCGACGCGCGCCTCGGGGACGAGCTCGGCGATGTGGCTGGCGACCCGCTCGATGTCCTGCACGCGGTTGTGCACGAAGAACACCTGGCCGTCGCGGAGCAGCTCCCGGCGGATCGCGGCGGACACCTGCTTGTCGTCGTAGCCGCCCACGAACGTCAGCACCGGATGGCGTTCCTCGGGCGGGGTGGTGATCGTCGACATCTCCCGGATGCCGGTGACCGCCATCTCCAGGGTCCGCGGGATCGGGGTCGCGGACATCGTCAGGACGTCGACCGACGTGCGCAGGCGCTTGAGCGCCTCCTTGTGCTCGACGCCGAACCGCTGCTCCTCGTCGACGATCACCAGGCCCAGGTCCTTGAACCCGACCTCGCCGGACAGCAGGCGGTGGGTGCCGATCACGATGTCGACCGAGCCGTCCTTCATGCCGGCCATGACGGCCTTGGAGTCCGCGTCGGAGGAGAACCGCGAGAGCGGCCGCAGCCGGACGGGGAAACCGGCGTAGCGGTCGGCGAAGGTCTGCAGGTGCTGCTGGACGAGCAGCGTCGTCGGCACCAGGACCGCGACCTGCTTGCCGTCCTGCACGGCCTTGAACGCCGCCCGCACGGCGATCTCGGTCTTCCCGTAGCCGACGTCGCCGCAGATGAGGCGGTCCATCGGCGTCGTCTTCTCCATGTCCGCCTTGACCTCCTCGACGCACGCGAGCTGGTCGGGGGTCTCGACGTAGGGGAAGGCGTCCTCGAGCTCGCGCTGCCACGGGGTGTCCGGGCCGAACGCGTGGCCCTGGGTGTGGCTGCGGGCGGCGTAGAGGCGGATCAGCTCACCGGCGATGGCCTTGACGGCCTTGCGGGCGCGGCCCTTGCGCTTGGCCCAGTCCCCGCCGCCGAGCTTGTCGAGCACCGGGGACTCCCCGCCCACGTAGCGGGTCAGCTGGTCCAGGGCGTCGGTCGGGACGAACAGCCGGTCCCCGGGCTGGTTGCGCTTGCCCGGCGCGTACTCCACGACGAGGTACTCCCGGGTGGCCCCGCCGACGGTGCGCTCGACCATCTCGACGTACCGGCCGACCCCGTGCTGGTCGTGGACGACGTGGTCGCCCGGGGTGAGCGCGAGGGGGTCGACGGAGTTGCGGCGCCGGCTCGGGAGGCGGCCCATGTCCTTGGTGCCGCCGGAGGACGTGGCGCGGCCGGTGAGGTCGTCCTCGGCGAACACGACGACCTTCAGCCCGGGTGCGCGGAGCCCGCCGGTCAGCGCGCCCACGGTCACGAGCACGTTGCCCGACGCCGCCAGGCGCGACCCGTCGGCGGCGGTGAGCGCGGGCAGCTGCGCGACGGCCTTCGCCCCGACGCCGGCCTCGCTGAACGTGCGCGCGAGGTGCTTGGTCGAGCCCGGCCCGCTCGCGACGACGACCGCGGTCCAGCCGTCGCGGACGGCGGCCCCGATCTCGGCGGCGGCGCGCTCGGCGTCCCCGCGGTAGGACTCGACGCCGGCGATGTCCGGGATGTCCTCGTCGGGCCCGGACACCAGCGGGGACAGGGTCCACCAGGCGCGGCCCGCGGCCAGCGCCGACTGGCGGACGTCGCCGAGGTCGCGGTACGCGGTCGAGCCGAGGTCGACCGGGGCGGTGCCGCCGGCGGCCGCGGTCGTCCAGCTGGCCTCGAGGAACTCCTGGCTGGTCCGGACGAGGTCGTGCGCCCGGGTCCGGACCCGCTCGGGGTCCAGCACGAGCACGCCGGTGCCCGCGGGGACGACGTCGAGGAACATCTCCAGGCCGTCGACGAGCACCGGGATCAGGGCCTCCATGCCCTCGACCGCGATGCCCTCGGCGACCTTGGCGAGGATGTCGGACAGCTCGGGGTGCTGCGCCAGCAGGGTCTTCGCGCGCGCCCGGACCTCGTCGGTCAGCAGCAGCTCGCGGCACGGCGGCGCCCACAGTCGGTCGACCTTCTCCAGCGAGCGCTGGTCGGCGACCGCGAACCGGCGGATGTCCTCGACCTCGTCGCCGAAGAAGTCGACCCGCAGCGGGTGCGCCTCGGTGGGCGGGAACACGTCGACGATGCCGCCGCGGACCGCGAACTCCCCGCGCTTGGCGACCAGGTCGACCCGGGAGTAGGCGGCGGCGACGAGGTCCGCGACGAGGTCGTCGAGCTCGACCTGCTGGCCGATCTCCAGGGCCACCGGCTTCAGCTCGGCGAGGCCCTTCACCTGCGGCTGGAGGATCGAGCGGATCGGCGCGACCACGATGTCGATCGGGCCCTCGGCGCTGCCCGGGGTCGGGTCGGGGTGGACGAGGCGGCGCAGGACCGCGAGCCGGCGGCCGACGGTGTCCGAGCGCGGGGACAGCCGCTCGTGCGGCAGGGTCTCCCACGACGGGAAGAGCGCGACCCGCGCGCGCGGCATGACACTGCGCAGCGCGGACTCGAGGTCCTCCCCCTCGCGGGAGTTCGCGGTGACCAGCACCAGCGGGGTCCGGCCGGTCCGCGCCAGCGCCGCGGCCAGGAACGGGCGCATGCCGATCGGCCCGGTGAGGGTGCGGGTGAGCTCACCGCGGTCGGCCCAGGACGCGACGACCCGGGCGATCGCGGGCTCGGCGGCGAACACCGGGACGAGCGGCGCCAGACCTGGGCCGGTCTGCGCCTCGTGGGCGGCCATCTGCGCCGCGGCGGCGTCGGCCGCGCGGCCCTGCGCCCGCGACGAGTCCGCCG
>CAXSIB010000174.1:0-6790 GCA_964237095.1 uncultured Actinomycetales bacterium | reverse complement strand
CGCGGCGCGGAGGTCCGCGCCGGCGGCGAGCGCCGCGTCGAGGGCGTCCACCGCGGGGACGAGCGCGTCGAGCATCGTCTTGTCCCCCACCGCGGACTTCCCCCGGGCGGCGACCCCCTCCACCCCGGCGCGCAGGGCCGCCGCGAGCGTCGGGCCGTCCAGGTGGGTGCCGGCGCCGGCCGCCGTCGCGAAGCGCAGGAAGAACGTCCCGAGCAGCGGCCCGCTCGCGCCGCCGACGGTCCGGATCAGCACCATGCCCGCGGCCTTCGTGATCGCGCCGGGCGAGTCGGAGGCGGCCGCCGGGTCGGTGCCCCCGGCGCCCAGCGCGGCGGTGACCGCGCGCACCCCGCGGTCGAGGTTGGCCCCGTGGTCGCCGTCGCCGATCGCGGAGTCCAGCTCCGTCAGGTGGTCCTTCTCCCGCGTCACCGTCGCCGCGAACGACTCGAGCCACGCGACGGTCCCCGCCGCGTCGACGGTGCCGGCGGCCCCGGCCCCGGCCCCGGCCCCGGCCCCGACGGCAGCGCCGTCCTGGTCCGCCACGCTCACGCCCCCCAGCGCAGGCCGGGGGTGTTGACCGGCGCGTCCCAGAGGGCCAGCAGGTCCGCGTTCGCCCGCAGCAGCGTGACCGACGCGCCGGCCATGTCGAGGGAGGTGATGTACGGGCCGACGAGGGACCGCGCGATCGCCACCGAGTGCTCGGCGAGGATCTTCGTGACCTCGTTGTACAGCAGGTAGAGCTCGATGAGCGGGGTCGCCCCGAGGCCGTTGACGAAGACGACGACCGGGTCGTCGCCGGCGGGCAGGTCGGCCAGGACCGGCTCGAGCAGGGTCCGCGCGAGCTCCGCGGCGGGCATCATCTTCGCGCGCCGGCGGCCGGGCTCGCCGTGGATCCCGACGCCGATCTCGATCTCGTCGTCGGGCAGGTCGAAGGTCGGGTGCCCGCTGGCCGGGGTGGTGCAGGAGGTCAGCGCGACGCCCATGGTGCGGCCGCTCGCGATCACGTGGCGGGCCAGGTCGGCCACGTCGGTGAGGGACCGGCCCTCCTCGGCCGCCGCTCCGACGATCTTCTCCAGCAGCACCGTCAGGCCCACGCCCCGGCGGCCGGCGGTGTACAGGCTGTCCTGCACGGCGACGTCGTCGTCGACCACCACCGACACGATCTGCGTCCCGGTGTCGGCCTCGGCGATCTCGGCGGCCATCTCGAAGTTGAGGACGTCGCCCGTGTAGTTCTTGATGATGTGGAGGACGCCCGCACCGCCGTCGGCGAGGCGCGTCGCCGCGAGGATCTGGTCGGGCACGGGCGAGGTGAAGACCTCCCCGTTGACCGCCGCGTCGAGCATGCCGACCCCGACGAACCCCGCGTGCAGCGGCTCGTGTCCGGCGCCCCCGCCGGAGACCAGGCCCACCTTCCCGGTCCGCGCCCCGCCGGCGCGGCTGACCACCCGGTTGGCGACGTCCAGCACCAGCGAGGGATGCGCCGCGACCAGACCCGCCAGGCTCTCGTCGACGACGGCGGCCGGGTCGTTGATGATCTTCTTCATCGTGGGTCCTCTCGGGGGTGACAGCGCTGTCTCGCGCCGAGTCTCGTCCGCACCCGGGGGTGCGTCCAGCACGGGTCCCTGGCCGGACGCACCGTCACTCACCGTGGGTACGGCGTCGGTCCGCCGGCGGTCCGGTCGCGGCGGCCTGCCTAGGGTGCGGGCATGTCGCTCCCCCCTCCCGATGTGATCGCCGACGCCGCCGCCTACGCCGACCGCTGGCTCGCCTTCCGCCAGCACGCGCTGCGGGTGCCGGGGGTCCAGGCCGCCGTGCTGGTGGGCTCCGAGCTCGTCCTGTCCACCGCCCACGGGCACGCCGACCTCGAGGCGGACACCGCGCTGACCCCGGCGCACCTGTTCCGGATCGCGTCGCACTCCAAGACGTTCACCGCGACCGCGGTGCTGCAGCTGGTCGAGGCCGGGCGTCTCCGCCTGGACGACCGGATCGGCGATCTCCTGCCCCGCCTGGCCGACACGGCGATCGCCGACCGGGCCGTGCGGGCGCTGCTCGCCCACGCGGCCGGGATCACCCGTGACGGCGACGACTCCGACCACTGGGCCCTCGTGCGGCCGTTCCCGGACCTCGAGACCCTGTACGCCCTGGCCGCCCGGCCCGACGCCGCCGTACTCGGGGCCGACGAGCGCTTCAAGTACTCGAACATCTCCTACTCCCTGCTCGGCGCGATCGTCGAGGCGGCGTCGGGGCAGCCCTACAACGCCTACGTGCGCGCGGAGATCGTCGACCGGCTCGGGCTGCACGACACCGGCCCGGAGTACGAACCGGCCCGGGCCGCGGACTACGCCGCCGGGTACTCACCGCTGGAGCCCCTCGGGCGCCGGCTCCCCATCGAGCACGTCGACACCCGCGCGATGTCCGCCGCGACCGGCTTCTACGGGACCGCCGTCGACGTCGTCCGGTACGCGGCGGCCCACTTCCGCGGCGACGAGCGGCTGCTCACCGACGCCAGCAAGCGCCTCGCCCAGCACCAGCAGTGGGCGGTCGAGGGGGCCGACGGCTACGGCCTGGGCTTCGTCCTGGACACGATCGGCGAGCGGCACCTCGTCGGGCACAGCGGCGGCTACCCGGGCCACATCACCAAGACGGTGTTCGACCCGGTGGACGCCTTCGCGGTGTCGGTGTTCACCAACGCCTGGGACGGTCCCGCGGGCGAGCTGGCCACCGGCGTCGTCCGGATCCTCGACCTCGCCGGCCGGCCGCCGCTGGACGGCACCCCGCCGGTCCCGGGAGACCTGACCGACGCCGACCTCGACCGGTTCACCGGCCGGTTCGCCTCCCTGGGCGGCGTCCTCGACATCGCCCGGTTCGGCCGCCGGTTCTACGCGATCGGCCCGGCCGGCGCCGACCCCGGGGAGAACCCGACCGAGCTCGGCGTGCTGGACGCCGAGACCCTCGTGACGGTCGGCAGCGGCGGGTACGGCGCCCCCGGCGAGAAGGCGCGGTACCGGTTCGACGACGCCGGGAAGGTGGTCAGCTTCTCCTCACCGGGCGGCGCGACCGAACGACCGCTGGACGCGTGGCTCGCGAGCATGGCCGGCGTCGAGCGGGTCCCCGCCCCGCGCTGACGGGCCGACCCACACCCGGAGCCGGCTCCGACGGGACCGGTTGCGCCGGGGCCGGCTCCGTCAGAGCCGGCTCCGTCACAGCTGGTCGTGTCAGAGCTGGTTGCGGACCCCGGCCTCGGCCTGCAGCCCGGACAGCTGGTCGTCGATCGTCCCCTCGAAGGACTCCCGGGCGCGGCCGCGGCGGCCGGTCGGCAGGACGAGGCGGCCCTGGGCGTCCTCGAGGAGCAGCGCGAGGCCGCCGTAGAGGCTGACGACGGCGATCACCGCGCCGGCGATCCCGGCCGCCCGGTCCAGGCCGGTGGACCCGGTCGCCTCGTACAGCCCGCTGAGCACGAAACGGACCGACGCCAGCGACAGCAGGACGGTCAGCGCCGGCTTGCCCGGCCGGGCCGCCACCGCAAGCACCACGAGCAGCGCCGCGAGGGCGAGGAAGAACGCGGCCGTGACGGGGCTGGTCGACCCCGGGTCCGCGAGGACGATGGACAGCCCGGTGCTGATCCAGGTCGCCCCGAACACCGCGAACGCCGTGCCCGCGCCGGCGTCGCGGGCGAGCATCGCGAACACCGCGGCCAGCACCTCCAGCGGTCCGGTGAAGGCCAGCAGGAGCACGCCCACCTCGTGGCTGTCGCCCACCGGGAACACCGCGAGGTCCAGCAGCGAGGTGAGCACCATCCCGATGCAGAAGGCGAGGAAACCCAGCGGCATCGGCGAGGCCAGCGGGCGCAGGACGATCACCGTGCGGTCCGCCGCGTCGCCCCGGTGGTCGGCTGCGTCGCCCCGGTGGTGACCGGGTGTGCTCACGGCAGTGCCTCGTCTCTGCCCGGTCGGGCCGCCCGGGGGGAGCGTCCCCGGCCCGGGCCCGCTCGGTGCCGGGTCCGCTCGGTGCCGGGTCCACTCGACGCTGTGCTCGCTCGATCTTCCGGCTGCAGGTCGCGGTCGGCGCGTCGGACCGGCGCGACCGACGCCCGGGTCCCGGCTCCACGCTGCGGACCGGTCCGGTCGCCGCGAGGCTGGCCGGACCGCGCCGATCGGGCTGCCGCCGTCCGAACCCGCACCCGCGGAGCGCTCGAGGAGAGGCTGCCGTGACCACCACGCACACCGTCGAGACCGCGTCGCTGAGCGTCGGCTACGAGGAGACCGGATCCGCCGACGGCCCGCCGGTCCTGCTGCTGCACGGCTGGCCCTACAGCGTCCGCTCCTACGACGGGGTGCGCGGACCGCTCGCCGAGGCCGGGCACCGGGTGCTCGTCCCGCACCTGCGGGGGTCCGGGACCACCCGCTACCGCTCGGTGACGACCGTCCGCTCCGGCCAGCAGGCCGCCCTCGGGAAGGACGTCGTGGAGCTCCTCGACGCTCTCGACATCGAGCGGGCGGTGCTCGTCGGCTACGACTGGGGCGGGCGCGCGGCCTGCGTCGCGGCGGCACTGTGGCCCGAGCGCGTGCGCGGTCTCGTCTCCGCGACCGGCTACACGATCAACGACACCCGGGCGAACGCCACGCAGCCCCCCGACATGGCCGGCGCGAAGACCGCCTGGTACCGCTTCTTCCTCAACCACCCCCTCGGCGAGGCCCGGATCACCCTCGCGCGGGAGGCGTTCGCCCGGGAGTGCTGGTCGACGTGGTCCCCGACGTGGGACTTCACCGAGGACGAGCTGGCGGCCACGACGGCGCTGTTCCACAACCCGGACTGGGTCCCGACCACCCTGAGCTGCTACCGGAGCTGGTACGGCGGCGGCCCGGTCGACCCGGCGCTGGCGGACCTCGAGGACGCCCTGGCCGGCCAGCCGAGGATCGACGTCCCGACGATGGTGCTGCAGGGCGACGCCAACGGCATCTACGACGTGTCGGCCTCGGCGGGGCAGGAGTCGAAGTTCGGCGCCTTCTACGAACGCCGCGTGCTGCCCGGGGTCGGGCACTGCGTCCCGGCGGAGGACCCGGCCGCCACCGTCGCGGGGATCCTCGACCTGGTCGCCGCCAGCGGGGACTGACGACCCCGTCGCAGCGTGGCCGGCGGCCGACCGGGTCCGGGCCGGGCTGCACGTGTCCGCCGGGTCGGTGTCGTCTACTGGTCCCGTGGGACGCCGCCGGTCGAGGACGTGGTGGGGTCGGCCGAGGACGGACGGTGGTCGCGTGGTCGTCCCGGTCGCTGCGCTGCCGGATCCTGTGGTGCTCGAGCAGGTGGCGACGGCCCTGGTCACGGAGGCCCCCGCCGACTGGACCGGGATCACGATGATCATGTTCTACGAGGCGCCGGACGTGTACGAGGTGCGGATGTGGACCGCGACCCCGGGCGGCCGCGCCCGCGTCGCGGCGCCGCTGGTGTTCCGGGAGCTGGCCGCGATGCGCCGGCGGCAGATCGCGGCCGGCCAGGAGCCGTGGCTGCGGTGCGACCTCGTGCTGACACGGGCACCCGGGTCCCCCGAGCCGGACTTCCGGGTCGACTTCGCCTACGAGGTCGGCGACGTCCCCGACGAGCCCTGACGCCGCCGCCGATCGAGCCCGGGGTCAGTACGCCCGAGCCGGTGGTGGCGCCGACCGTCCGCGGTTCGTGCGGTGCGGCCGCCGAGGGCTACCTGGCGAGCTCGCGGAGCCTCTCGAGCGTGGCCTGGTCGGTCTCGACCAGGCCGACGTCCGGGTGGCGGGGCAGCCGCGGTCCGCGGTCGACGAGGGTGAGGGCGGTCGTGGCCGCTCGCCGGACGGTCTCGCGGTCACCTGTCGCCGAGGCGACACGGATGAAGCTCAGGTGCCAGCCGAACAGCCGGCTGTCGAACACCGGCTGCTCGCGGTCGATCCAGGAGCCGAGGAGCGCGGACGCGTCGTCGCGGGCTGTCGGCCGGCCACTGTCCAGCAGCAGTTCCGCGAGGGAGATCTCGACGGTGCCCGTGGTGCCGCTCCCGTTCGGCTGCTCCTCGAGGACGCGCCGGTACAGCTGTCGGCGGTGGCCCGGTCGCCCCGTTCGACGGCCATGTCGGCGGGGGTCTCCCAGGCGGACACACTCCGTGGAGGTAGCCGTCCGGGTGGGCCGCAGCGCGCTCGAGCGGTTCCCGAGCGGCGTCGACAAGTCCTGCGGCGCACAAGGAACTGCCCCCCGTCAGCAGGTTCCCGTCGACGCTCCGACGAAGCGACCGGCTCCGGCTGGGGAGCCGCCTCGGCCGCGGGCCGGCGGCTACCTGTGCAGAACCTGACCCCGCAGGCGGAGGGGCCCGTTGCGCTCAGCGCGTCTGAGGGCTTCTCCGCACGCGGGACAACGACCGCAATCCCGGGTGCTGGGTGGTGGCGGTGACGCAGTTGGACTCGAGCTGGTGTGTGTGGCGGCGCTGGTCGCGGTCGCCTGATCGGTCACGCGGTACCGACGCGACGGTTCTGGGCGGCGACCCAGCGGAGGTGGTAGCCGGTGCGGTTGGCGACCCGCTCGGCGCGGTAGCACTGTTCGAACAGGGCCACGGCCTGGCTCGGGAGTCCAGTCGGGCCAAGGTGGCCGACCCGCCGCTCCCTGTCATGCGCAACTGCAATGACCCACGCCGGGGGTGGGTCGCCGTGTCTGGCGGGCGGTGGGTTCAGCTGGTCTGGTGGGTGGTGATGTAGTCGGTGAGGGCGTCGCGCATGACGTCGCTGACCCGGCGGTGCTGGGCGTGGGCGACCGCGTCGAGGGCGGAGTCGAGGTCGGC
>CAXSIB010000173.1:0-6797 GCA_964237095.1 uncultured Actinomycetales bacterium | reverse complement strand
GGCCAGCACCCTCGTCGTGGTCGGCCCGGCCGCCGGGGACGGCCAGAAGCTCAAGGTCGTCAACCAGCTGCTCGCCGGGGTGCACATCGCCGCGGCCGCGGAGGCCCTGGCGCTGGCCGAGCGCCTCGGGCTCGACCCGCGCACCTGCCACGAGGTGCTGCGCCACGGCGCCGCGAACTCGTTCATGTTCAGCGACCGCGGCACGCGGATGGTCGACGAGGCCTTCGACGACGTCCGCAGCGCCCTGGACATCTTCGTCAAGGACATGGGCCTCGTCACCGCCGAGGCGGCCGCGCACGGCGCCGCGGTTCCGCTGGCTGCGGCGGCGCAGCGCCAGTTCGTCGCCGGCCACGACGCGGGGCTCGGCCGGCGGGACGACTCCGCGGTGATCGAGGTCTACCGGGCCACTGAACAGCGCGGGTGAGCACGGTCGGTGACCGTCGCCCGGTGCCGGGCGCCGGGTACCGGGTGCCGCGTGCCGGTCGGACTGCGGCCCGGGTTCCCGGCCCGCGGTCAGAAGCGGGCGATGTCCACGAAGCGGGAGTAGTGGCCCTGGAAGGCGACGGGGATGTCCTTGGTCGGCCCGTTGCGGTGCTTGGCGACCATGATGTCGGCCTCACCGGGCCGCTCGGAGGCGTCCTTCGTGTAGTAGTCGTCGCGGTGCAGGAGCAGGACCATGTCCGCGTCCTGCTCGATCGACCCGGACTCGCGGAGGTCGGCGATCATCGGCCGGCGGTCCGTGCGCTGCTCCGGCCCACGGTTGAGCTGGCTGATCGCCACGATCGGGACGTCGAGCTCCTTGGCCAGCAGCTTCAGCGACCGGGAGAACTCCGAGACCTCGACCTGGCGGGACTCCACCTTCTTGCCCGAGCTCATCAGCTGGAGGTAGTCGAGGATGACCAGGCGCAGGTTGTTCCGCTGCTTGAGGCGGCGGCACTTCGACCGGATCTCCGCCATCGCCATGTTGGGGCTGTCGTCGATGAACAGCGGGGCCTCGGCGAGGGACCCCATGTGGGTGGACAGCCGGGTCCAGTCGTCGTCGGTCATGCGGCCCTGGCGGATCGCGTTCAGGGTGATCCGGGCCTCCGCCGAGAGCAGCCGCATCGCGATCTCGTTGCGGCTCATCTCGAGGGAGAAGATCGCCGTGGTCATGCCGTTGCGGATCGCCGCCGCCCGCGCGAAGTCCAGCCCCATCGTCGACTTGCCCATCGCCGGGCGGGCGGCCAGCACGATGAGCTGGCCCGGGTGGAGCCCGTTGGTGAGCTCGTCGAAGTCCGCGAACCCGGTGGGGACGCCCACCATGCGCCCGCCGTGCCCGTGGATGGCCTCGATCTCGTCGTAGGTCGCGTCGAGGACCTCAGACAGCGGGAGGTAGTCCTCACTGCGCCGCTTCTCGGTGACCTGGTAGACCTCGGCCTGGGCCCGGTCGACGATCTCGTCGACCTCGCCGGCGCCCGCGTAGGCCATCTGGGTGATCCGGGTGCCCGCCTCGACGAGCCGGCGCAGGACCGAGCTCTCCCGGACGATGCCCGCGTAGTCCGCGGCGTGGGCCGGGGTGGGGACGACCTCGATGAGGGTGTGCAGGTACGGGTTGCCGCCGACCCGGGCGAGCCCGCCGGTGCGCTCGAGCTCGTTGCCGACGGTGATCGCGTCCGCGGGCTCGCCGCGGGCGTACAGCTCCAGCACGGCGTCGAACACGGCCTCGTGGGCCGGCTTGTAGAAGTCGGCGCCGGTGAGGATCTCGACCACGTCGGCGATCGCGTCCTTGCTCAGCAGCATCGACCCGAGGACCGACTGCTCGGCCTCGAGGTTCTGCGGCGGCACCCGCAGCACGTCCCGCCCGGCCGGCGCCTCCGCGGCGCCCGGCCAGACCGCCGTCCGCTGGCCGCGGCCGCCGGTCGGCAGCTCGGTGACACTCATCGCTCGACCCGCCCCCCTGCCGTCTCGTCGTCGTCGTGCCCGTCGCCGTCCGTGCCGCCGCCCACCACCGGACGTCCTGAACGGTAGGGACCACCTCCGACAGGACCGTGGCGCGACCGGTCGTCCCGGTCCGGCGGAGGTCCCCGGACCCCGCCGGCCGGCGGCCCGCGCCGGCGGCGGACCGGGTGTCCGGCAGGTGTCCGGACGATGTCCGGACGATGTCCGGACGTGGTCGTCCGGGCGGCGGCCGTGGTCGGATCAGGCGAAGCTAGACCGGGCCCACGGCCGACGGGAGACCGTCCGTCTCACCCTTCGGACGGGGCTGTGGACAACTCGGGGCCCACCTGTGGACAGAGGGCCCAGGCCTGTGTGTGACCCGGCTCATATCTTGTGGACAACGTGTGCACGTGACGGCCGTCAGGCCATCCACCTGCTCGTATGTCGTCCACCGCCTGTGGACAGATCAGCTCGACCAAGATCATGCAGACACTGGTCGGACCGCTGACCGGTCACCGAGCGCTGGTCGCCACGACTTGACAGATGGCGATTTCTGACCATTCGGATTTGATCGACTACGGAGCGCCATCACTTGTTCGACCCCTGTGGACAAGCTCCGCAGAGACGCGGGCACAGCGTCGGGCCGGGTCCGAGCCGTGCCCGACGGTGACCGATCCGGTCGTCCGGGTCCGCCGGCCGGACACGTCGGCGCACACTGGGGCCGACATCCCCGCCCGGCGGCCACCTCGGCCCCGGCGTCGCCGACAGGAGGACAGCCGTGTTCGGCCTGAGCATGACCGCACTGCTGCGACGCGCCGTGCTCGCCGCCGTCGGGGCGGTGTTCGCCACCGTCGTCAGCGCGGCCGTGGCCGGCCTGCTCCGGGTGCTGTTCGTCGGCCTCGCCGCGGTGGCGGTCGTGGTCCTGGTGTTCACGGTGCGCCGCCTGGCCGGCCGTGCAAAACGAGGCGACCGACTGTGACGACCGACGGACCGTGACCGCCGACGGACCGTGACCGCCGACGGACCATGTCCGCCGACCTGCGGCGACCGCCGGCCTAGGACGGCCTGACGGACCCGCAGCCGTGGCTGCGAGCCCGTCGACGTGGCCGCCGACCACCGTCCGGACGACGGTCGTCGGCGGCGTGGTGCCTGTGGTCAGCTCGCGACGACGTCCAGGGTCACGGTGCCGACGACCTCCGGGTGGAGGCGGACGGACACCGAGTGCGCGCCCAGGGTCCGGATGGGGGAGCCCATCTCGATCTTCCGCTTGTCCAGCGCGGGACCGCCGGCCGCGGTGACCGCGGTGACGACGTCGGTGGCCGACAGCGACCCGAACAGGCGGCCGGTGTCCCCGGACTGCGCCGGGACGGTCACGGTCAGCTCGGAGAGCCGGCCGCGGATCGCCTGCGCGTCGTCCAGGTCGTGGACCGCGCGCGATGCCCGGCCGGCGCGGATGGAGTCGATCTGGCGCTGGGCGCCCTTGGTCCACCCGGTCGCCAGGTTGCGCGGCAGCAGGAAGTTGCGGCCGTAGCCGTCCTTGACCTCGACGATGTCGCCGGGTTCGCCGAGGCCGGTGACCTCGTGGGTGAGGATGAGCTTCATCAGGATCTCCTCCGCCGCCGGCTCAGCGGGCGGTGGTCGCGTAGGGGAGCAGAGCCATCTCACGGGCGTTCTTGATCGCCGTGGTGAGCTGCCGCTGCTGCTTGGGGGTCACACCGGTGACACGCCGGGCCCGGATCTTGCCGCGCTCGGACATGAACGCGCGCAGGAGATCGGTGTCCTTGTAGTCGATGTGGTCGAGCTTCTTGCCGAACTGTGCGCGTGCCTTGCGCCGGGCCTGCTTGACCGGCTTCGCCGGCGGGATCGGCCGGCGAGAACGGGACTTCGCCATGACAGGGGTCCTTCCAGGGACTCACTCAGGTGCTGAGCTGATCGTGCGAGGTGGGTACGGGGACGACGCCGTGGGCGCCGCGGTGCAGCCCTCAGGGCTGCTGCGTCAGGACCGTCCGGTCAGAACGGCGGGTCGTCGCTGGCCGAGCCCGCCCACGGGTCCGCGCCCGCGTCCGGCCGACCGGCCGGTGCACCGCCGCCGCTGCGGCCCTGCCCGCCTGAACCCTGACCGCCCTGACCCTGACCGCCCTGACCCTGGCCGCCGGACTGGCCGCCACGGGAACCGCCCGAGCCGCCGGAACCGGAGCCGCCGCCGGAGCCGCCGCCCGACCAGGGGTCGTCGCCGCCGAAGCCGCCGGGACCCGACCGCTGGGCGCGGTTGACCTTCGCGGTGGCGCTGCGCAGGCTCGGGCCGATCTCCTCGACCTCGACCTCGAAGACCGTCCGCTTCTCACCCTCGCGGGTCTCGTACGTCCGGGACTTGAGCCGGCCGTTGACGATGACGCGGGTGCCGCGGGAGAGGGACTCGGCGACGTTCTCCGCCGCCTGCCGCCAGACCGCGCAGCTGACGAAGAGGGTCTCCCCGTCCTTCCACTCGTTGGTCTGGCGGTCGAAGGACCGCGGGGTCGACGCGAGCCGGAAGTTGGCGACGGCCGCCCCGCTGGGGGTGAACCGCAGCTCGGGGTCGTCCACCAGGTTGCCGATCAGCGTGATCGGGGTGTCTCCAGCCATGGCCGGGGCCTCAGTGGATCTCGGGGCGGAGGACCTTGGTGCGCAGCACGGACTCGTTGAGCCCCAGCTGCCGGTCCAGCTCCGCCACGGTGGCCGGGGTGCAGGAGACGTCGAGGACGGCGTAGATGCCCTCGGACTTCTTGTTGATCTGGTAGGCCAGGCGTCGCCGGCCCCAGACGTCGACCTTCTCGACGGTGCCGCCGCCGGTGCGGACGACGGACAGGAACGCCTCGAGGCTGGGAGCGACAGAGCGCTCCTCCACCTCCGGGTCGAGGATGAGCATCAGCTCGTAATGGCGCATGCGGGAACCCCACCTCCTCTGGACTGGACGGCCACGGTCGATCCGTGGCAGGAGGGCTGCAGCGCGGCCCGCCTGCGGCCCCGCGTGAGCGGGACCACGCCGGTGGGCCCTGGACGGGACCGCCGGTCGACGGGTTGCACTCTCATCGTACCGGGTGCCCGGCCACCAGCCGGTCGTACCGACCTGGGGACAGCGGCCCCGGGGTCCCCACCTGGGGACGACGGCCGCCGGTCCCACCCCGTCCCGACCGCCGACGACACCCGCACGGGCGGCCGGCGGCCCGCCCGGCGGCCGCCGATCCCGCCGGCCGGCCGATACCCTCGCGCGGGTGTCCGTGACCGTCGAGGCGATCTCCGCCGACCAGCACCGGGCGCTCGTCGCCGACCGGCCGCCCGCGAGCTTCCTGCAGACCCCCGGCTGGGCGGCCGCGAAGCCCGGCTGGACCGCCCGGTCGATGGCCTTCCGCGACCGGGGCGCGGTCGTCGGGACGGCGCTGGCCCTGCTGCGGCCCATCCCGCGCACCCGGCGGAGCCTCGCCTACCTGCCCGAGGGCCCCGACCTGGACTGGCACGCCCTGTCCGCCGCCGGCCGGCTCGGGGAGCACCTCGTCCCGATGGTCGAGCTGCTCCGGTCGGTCGGGGTGTTCACCGTCCGGATCGGGCCGCAGCCCACCGCGCACACGTGGTCGGCGGCGACCGTGAAGGCGGCGCTGGCCGCCCGGGCCGCGGACCCGGCGGCGCCGGGCCGCCTCGCCCTCGTCCCGCCCGACACCGAGTCCCGCGGGACGGCCGCGGTCGCGGCGGACCTCACCGAGCTCGGCTGGCAGCCGCCGGACGACCTCGCCGGCTTCGGTCCCGGGCAGCCCCAGTACACGTTCCGGGTCCCGCTGGCCGCGCGCAGCGAGGCCGACCTGCTGGCCGGCTTCAACCAGCTCTGGCGCCGGAGCATCAAGGCGGCAGGCCGCGCCGGGGTCGTCGTCACCCGGGGCGGCGCGGGCGACCTCGCCGCCTTCCACGCCCTCTACGCCGAGACCGCGGCCCGCGACGGCTTCACCCCGCGCGGGGCCGGCTACTTCGAGCGGATGTGGTCGGGCCTCGCCGGCGACGACGACGAGCGGATCCGGCTGTACCTGGCCCGGAGTCCCGTCGCGGCCGCGACCCCGGGCGAGCCGGCCACCACCGTGGGGGAGCTCGCGGCCGCGACCCTCTACGTCCGCGTCGGGACCCACGCCTGGTACTCCTACGGCGCGTCGTCGACCCGCCTGCGCGACACCCGCGCCTCGCAGGCCGTGCAGTGGCGGATGATCCGCGACGCCCGCGACTCCGGCGCGACCGTCTACGACCTCCGGGGCATCACCGACACCCTCGATCCCGACGACCCGCACGTCGGCCTGCTCCGGTTCAAGGTCGGCACCGGCGGCGAGGCCGTCGCGACCCTCGGCGAGTGGGACCTGCCGCTCAACCGGGTGCTGCACCGCGCGTTCCGGACCTACCTGGACCGGCGCGGGTGACCGGCCCCCGGCCCCGCGGTACCGGGGGGTGCCCCGAGTGCCGCTGACCCTCGCCGTCGACGGCACCGCCTGGGACGCCCACCTCGACCGGTTCGCGGCGTCGCGCCCGGGCCTCGTCCCGGTGTGCAAGGGCAACGGCTACGGATTCGGCGTGGGCCGCCTCGCCGAGCGGTCCGCCCGCCTGGCCGGGGTCGACACGATCGCGGTCGGCACCCTCGGCGAGCTGGCGGCGGTCGCCGACACCCCCCTCGACGTGCTCGTCCTGACCCCGGACCCGGCCGCGGTCGCCCCGGCGACGGGGCCGCCGCCGGGGCGGGTCGTCCGGACGGCGTCGACCGTCGGCGACGTCGAGTCCCTGCTCGCGGCCGGGCACCGGTTCGTCGTCGAGTGCCGGACCGACCTGCAGCGCCACGGCGTGCCCGCCGCCGCCCTCGGCGAGCTCGCGGG
>CAXSIB010000172.1:0-6808 GCA_964237095.1 uncultured Actinomycetales bacterium | reverse complement strand
CGGTCCGGGCGGCGATCGCGAGCAGGTCCCGCGCCGGCCCGCGGGGCGGCGCGCCGGCCGGCCACACCGCCCGCAGGCCGCGGTCGAGGTCGACATCGTCGACCGGGACCGCGACGAGGCGGTGCCCGGCGAGGTCGTCGGCGACGGCGAGGCTGCTGAGGACGGCGGGACCGGCGCCGGCGAGGACCGCCGACCGCACCCCGGTGGCCGTCGACAGCTCGAGGCGGGGCGGGGCGAACGGCGCGTGCGCGGCCAGGGCGGTGTCGAGGGAAGCCCGGGTCCCGGAGGTGGGCTCGCGGTGCACGAGGCGGGTCGCGGCCAGCTCGGCGGCCCCGACGGGCCGGCGGCGCCGCGCCCACGGGTGCCCGGGCGGCACCACGAGCACCAGGGTGTCGCGGGCGACCACGCGGGACTGCAGCCCCGCCGGCACCCGCGGCCCCTCCACGAACCCGAGGTCCACCTCGCGCCGCAGGACCGCGTCCGCGACGGCGGCGGAGTTCACCGCGACCAGGCTGACCGCGGTCTCGGGCGCGGCCGCCGCGAGCGCGACCAGCCAGCGGGGCAGGAGGTGCTCGGCGACGGTGAGGCTGGCCGCGACCCGCAGGCGGGTGTCGTGGCGCTCGCGCAGGGAGGCGATGCCCGCGTCGAGGGCGCCGGCGGCGGCGAGGACGTCGCGGGCCCAGTCGACGACGAGGGCGCCCGCGGGCGTGAGGGTCGACCCCCGCGGCGTCCGGACCACCAGCGGGACCCCGACGAGGGCCTCCATCCGCTGGATCCGCGCGGTGGCGGCGGGCTGGCCGAGCCCGTGGGCGGCCGCGGCCCGCCCGATGCTCCCGGTGGACGCCAGGCTCAGCAGGAGCTCGAGGGAGTCCAGGTCGGGCAGGCGGCCGGAGAGCACGTGCCCAGCCTACCGACGACTCATCACCACTGCCGATGGCCCCATCAGGGCGGGACGTCTGGTGGCACCGCGCCACCGCGCCCACGCTGGTGGGACGAGGCGAGCGGCCCGACCGCGGCCGGGGACACGCCACGACCCAGCACCACGACGCAGCACCACGACACCCCACCACCCGGGAGGACGGCACGATGACCGCAGCGGCCGAGGTGCCCGCGGACCCGACCACGGACCGCCGGGGTCCGGACGGTCACCGTGCGAGCCCGCGGGGCCCGCGCGCCGGCTCGCGGGCCGGGCGTCGGGGGAGTCCGGGAACCGCGTTCCGGTTCGGGCCGAACTGGTTCGCGGCCGCGATGGGGACGGGCATCGTCGCGAACGCGGCGGTCACCCTCCCGACCCGTGTCCCGGGGCTGCGCGGCTTCGCCCTCGGCGTGTGGGTGCTCGACACGCTGCTGCTCGCGTTCCTGGTCGCCGCGACCGCCGTGCACTGGGTCCGGGAGCCCGGGACCGCCCGCCGGCACCTGGCGCACCCGGTGATGAGCCACTTCTACGGCGCCCCGCCGATGGCGCTGCTGACCGTCGGCGCGGGCGCGCTGCTGGTCGGGCGCGACCTGATGGGGCTGCCGGCCGCGCTCGACGTCGACCGGGTCCTGTGGGTCGCCGGCACCGTGACCGGGCTGCTGACCTCGGTCCTCGTCCCCTTCCAGGTCTTCACCCGCCACGAGAACGCCCCGGACAGTGCGTTCGGGGGGTGGCTGATGCCGATCGTGCCGCCGATGGTGTCGGCGAGCACCGGCGCGCTGCTCGTGCCGTACACGGCCGCCGGCCAGTGGCGGCAGACCCTGCTCCTCGGCTGCTACGTGATGGTCGGGCTGTCGCTGTTCGCGAGCGTCGTGGTCATCACCCTGATCTGGGGCCGCCTGGCCCGGCACCGGGTCGGTGCGGCCACCGCGGTCCCGACGCTGTGGATCGTCCTCGGACCGCTCGGGCAGTCGATCACCGCGGTGAACCTGCTGGGGACGGCGGCGGCCGGGGTGCTGCCCGCCCCCTACGCGGCCGGCGCCGCCGCGCTCGGCCTGTTCTACGGGGTCATGACGTGGGGGTTCGCCCTGATGTGGCTGACCATCGCGGCCGCGGTCACCGTCCGCACGGCCCGGGCGCACCTGCCGTTCAGCCTCACCTGGTGGAGCTTCACGTTCCCGGTCGGGACCGTCGTCACGGGCACCAGCGGCCTCGCGGCCCGCACCGGGCTCCACCTGTTCGTCGTGGCCGCGGTCGCGCTCTACGTGCTGCTGCTGGCGGCGTGGGTCACCGTGGCGGTCCGGACGCTGCGCGGGGCCCTCGACGGGCGGCTGTTCGCGGCCCCCGTGGAGCGATCGGTCCCACCGGCGTACCCCGACGCGGCCCCGGCGGGCTGATCCCGCCGATCGCGGGCAGATCTCGACCGCGGTGGGGCGGGAGGCGGCTGGGGGTCACCGGAGCCCCACCGGCACCACCGCCGTCGAGAGGTGCGCGGTCGCCGGGTGGCGGGCGTGCCGGGCGCGTCCTCGGTCGGGAGACACTCGACGGGCGGTGGCGGCCGGGCCGACCACCGCGTCCGGGCGTCGAGGAGGCAGCGTGGCCAGCAGGCACGGCACGACGAGGGGCAGCAGCGGGTCGGGCCGCCCGGGGACCTCGGGCGCTCCAGGCCGTTCGACCCGGCGGGTGGCGGCCGCCGCGGGTGCGGTGGCGGCCCTCGGCCTCGCCGCGTGCGGGTCGTCCGGGGCCACGACCGCGGCCACGCCCAGCGCGACGGTGATCGCCTCGGCGCCCCCCTCCGCGGCGTCCACCGCCGTCCCGTCGACCACGGGCGCCGACTCGACCTCGACCGGCGCCACCACCGGCCCGGGCTCCACCGCGACGACGGCGACGACCACGACGACCACGGGGGCCCCGACGAGCTCCACGGCCGCGGTGGCCGCCGGGTCCACCTGGCCGGGGTACCACGCCGACGCCGCCCGGACCGGGGCCGTGGCCGCGATCCCGTCGCTGGACCCGGCCACCCGGGCCTGGTCGGCCGACCTGGGCGCCGCGGTGTTCGGGCAGCCCGTCGCCGCGGGCGGGCACGTGATCGCCGCCACCGAGGGGAACCGGGTGGTCGCACTCGACCCGGCCACCGGCCGGCAGGTGTGGGCGGTGTCCCTCGGCACCCCGCTGACCGACGTCGACGCCGTCGCCGGCTGCGGGAACATCGACCCGCTCGGGATCACCAGCACCCCGGTCGTGGACCCCACCACCGGGACCGTCTACGTCGTCGGCGAGGTCAGCGACGGCGACGGGGTCGTCCACCACCAGCTCACCGGGCTCGACGTCGCGACCGGCGCGGTCCGGCTGTCGGAGCCCGTGGACCCGCCGCTCCCGGCCGGCGAGACGGCCGTCAACCTCCTGCAGCGCACGTCGCTGGCCCTGGCCGACGGCCGCGTCTACGTCTCCTACGGGGGCAACTCCGGCGACTGCGGCCACTACCACGGGTGGGTCGTCGGGGTCATGGCGACGGGGGCGCCCCGGCGGGTCAGCTTCGAGGTCGCCTCCGACGGCGAGGGCGGGGCCATCTGGCAGTCCGGCGGCGCGCCCGCGGTCGACGCCCGTGGACACCTCTACGTGACCACGGGCAACGCGAACCCCGACCCGCCGCAGGGCGGCCCGGACCCGAAGCAGGACACCGAGAGCGTCGTCGAGCTGACCCCGGAGCTCACGCGGGTCGCGGCCTTCAAGGACCGGGTCGCGGGCGGGGACGAGGACCTCTCGACGTCCAGCCCCGTCCTGCTCCCGGACGGCACCGTGTACGTCACCGGCAAGACGGAGATCGGGTTCCTGCTGCGCCAGGGGACGCTCGCGCAGGTGGCGACGATCCCGGACGTGTGCGGCAGCGACCCCGACGGGGGACCGGCGTACGACCGCGCCGACGACCGGCTCTTCGTCCCGTGCCGGGACGGCGGCATCCAGGTGGTCGACCTGGCCACCAGGAGGCTCGGCCCGCTGCTGCCCGGGGCCAACGGGGCCCCGATCCTCGTGGGGACACGGGTGTGGGCCGCGCAGTACCCCGAGGGCATGCTGACCGAGTACGACGCGGCGAGCGGGCGGACCCTGCAGACGGTGTCCGTGGGGACCACGCTCCCGCACTTCGCGTCGCCGTCCGCGGCCCTCGGCCTGCTCCTCGTCGGGACCGACCACGGGGTGACCGCCTTCCGCTGACCGCGGCCCGCCGGCCGCGGCCCGGGTGCCGCGTCGGCGGCGGGTCTAGCGCCGAGCCCGGTCCGCCGCGCGGGTGGCCTGCCGGAGCGACAGCACGAGGACCCCGGTGACCGCGACCGGCAGCACCCACCAGGCGGGGACGGCGACCGCGGCGAGGACCGCGGTCACGACCAGCGCGACGGCGACGGCGACCGCGACCCGCCAGTCGTCGCCGACCACGAAGTCGAGCCAGAACAGGCCGAACCGGCGCAGCACGTCAGCGACCCCCCGCCGCGGCGGCGACCCCGGACGTGGACACGCCCGACGCGACCCGGGCGTGCTGGCGGCGCAGGACCGCCACGAGCACGGCGGTCAGGACCGCGACGAAGGCGATGAGCGGCAGCAGTGCGACGTCGGAGCCGGGCCAGTGCACCCCCGCGCCCTCGGCGCCCCAGAAGGTGCCGAACGCCGTCAGCATGACCCCGACGACGAGCTTCATCGTGTTCTCCGGGACCCGGCTGAGCGGTGCGCGCACCGCGAATCCCGCGACGACGACGACGGCGACCGCGGCCACGGCGCCGATCACGGCGACCCCGGTCCGGTGGGCGTTCGCCCCGAACGTCAGCACGATGAACGCGACCTCGAGGCCCTCCAGCAGGACGCCCTTGAACGCGAGGGTGAACCCGTACCAGTCCTGGACGGCACCGCGGCGGGTCGGGGCGGCGCCGTCGGCGGCCGAGCGGTGCTCGGCGAACAGCGCGGTCTCGTCGTGCAGGCCCTTGTATCCCGACGCGCGCAGGACGCCCTTGCGGATCCACTGCAGGCCGAACACGAGCAGCAGCGCGCCGACGACGACGCGCAGGGCGCCGAGGGGCACGACCGTGAGGGCCGGCCCGAGGACCGCCACGATCACCGCGAGCAGGAGGAAGCCGCCCACGGCGCCCTGCACCGCCGAGCGCCAGCCGCGGCTGACCCCGGCGGCGAGCACGATCGTGAGCGCCTCGACGCTCTCGACCAGGCACGCCAGGAAGACCGACACCACGAGGATCCCGGTGGTCACCGAGCGCCCCCTCTCCACACGTCGTCACCGGCGGCCCGCCGTCCAGGGGGCGCCGAAAGGCCCACTACCCGTCCGATCGTAGGGACGACGGGGACCCGGCCGCCCCCTCGCGCCCCCCTGTCGCCCCCGCCGGCACCGGGCGGCACCGGGCGGCACCGACCGGGGAGACTCCACCGGTGGACACCGTCGCCGTCGCCCACCTGACCGCCGCGGCCGCCTACGCCGGGTTCCAGTGGACGGTCCGGGTGCTGGTCTACCCGCAGCTCGCCGCGGTCGGGGCGGCGTCGCCCGCCGGTTTCGCCGCGTACGAGGCCACCCACCAGCAGCGCGTCTCCCGCGTCGTCGGGCCGCTGTTCGCCGGCCTCGTGTTCGGCACGGGTGCCCTGGTCGCGACCCGGCCGGCGTCGGGACCGGCCCGGTTGAGCGCCGCCGCGACGGCCACTGTGCTCGCCGTGACCGCGTTCGGCGCGGTCCCGGCGCACGGCCGCCTCGGCCGGGGCTTCGACGCGGCGGCCTACCGCCGGCTGCGCCGCTGGGACGACGTGCGGGTGGCCGCGGCCACCGTCCAGGTCGGGTGCGCGGTGCTGCTGCTGCGCTGACCCGATCTCCGGCGAGGCCGACCCGTCGCGACCACGACGGCGACACCGGCGGGCGGTCCTCCACCGGTCGGCCGCGGACAGGTCCGGCACAGGTGCCTCCGGGAACGGTGGCGGGGTGACCCGGCTCTCAGCGACCGCCCACCCGACGGCGTCGCCGTGACCGTCTCGACGATCGACCCGCCCGCCTCCGATCCCGGCGGCACGGACCCCACGGACCCCGACGACCCCAACAACCGCCGCGCCACCGACCCCGACGGCGCCACCGGCCCGGGCGGCGGTGGCCCGGGCGGCGGGTACGCCCCGGCGGCGCTGACCCTCGGGCAGCTGCTGGCCCGGGGTCTGCTCGATCCCGTGTTCCAGTCGGTCGTGTCCCTCGACGACGAGGTGGTGCGCGGGGTCGAGGGGCTGATCCGCGGACCCCAGGGGACGCTGCTCTACGCCCCGGACCAGCTGTTCGCCGCGGCCCTGGTCGCCGACCGCCTCGGGGAGCTCGACCAGGCGGGCCACGCCACGATCGCCGCCGCGGCGGGCGCGGCGGCGTCCCGGCCGCCGCTGGTCTTCCTCAACGTCGAGCCGGCCTGGCTGGACGAGGGCACGGGGGAGGCGCTGCTGGCGCTGCTGCGCGAGCCCCGGCCGTTCCGGTTCGCGGTCGAGGTGAGCGAGCGGGCCCTGGTCGAGCGGCCCGCGCTGGTGCTGCGGCTCGCCGCGGAGGTGCGCCGGCTCGGCCACCTGGTGTCCCTCGACGACGTCGGGACCGACGTCCGCTCGCTGCGGCTGCTGGCCGTCCTCGAACCCGAGATCGTCAAGCTGGACCGGCACATCGTCCGCGACCCGGCGGGGACGGCCGCGGTCCGGGTCGTCCCGGGCGTGGTCGCCTACGCGGCGGCGACCGGCTCGGTGGTGGTCGCGGAGGGCATCGAGGACGACGACGACCTCGCCGCCGCCCGCCGCCTCGGCGCCACCTGGGGTCAGGGCTGGCGGTTCGGCCGGCCCGCCCCGCTCGCCCCCCGCGCGACCGGCGCCGACGTCCCGGAGGAGCAG
>CAXSIB010000171.1:0-6824 GCA_964237095.1 uncultured Actinomycetales bacterium | reverse complement strand
CCCTTCGACGGCTTCGACCCCGCGGACCTGCCCGGCTCCCTCGAGCGGCTGACGACCTTCAACCGGGGCTCGGCGAAGAGCCACAGCGGGGTCTACCGGGACCTCGCCGTGCGCCACCGCCGGACCGAGGTCGACGCCCAGCTCGGACCTCTCGTCCGCGACGCCTCGGCCGACTCCGCGGCGAGGGGGCCGGCGACGCCGCTGCTCCCCCGCCTCGTGGCGCTGGTGCACGCGATCGAGGACGGCCGGCGCCCGTGCGAGCGGGCCAACCTCGAGCTCCTCGCCGCCCACGAGCGCCTCGAACGCCTCGCCCGCCCGCTCAACGCCCTCACCGACGTGGTCGCCGTGCCGGACCGCGCCCGGACGGGACCGCTGCACGGCGTGCCGGTGGCGGTCAAGGCGATCATGGAGGTCCGCGGGGTCCCGACCCGCTTCGGCTCCGACCTGCCCGACCCGGCGCCCGCCCTCGCCGACGCGACCGTCGTGACCCGCCTGCGCGACGCCGGCGCCGACGTCCTCGCCGTCACCCAGTGCCTGGAGTACGCCGCCGGCTTCGCCCACCCCGCGCTCGGGGACACCCGCAACCCGCGGGACCCGCGCACCACCTCCGGCGGGTCCTCCGGGGGGTCCGCGGCGGCCGTCGGGTCCGGCGCCGTCGCCCTCGCGGTCGGCACCGACACCGGCGGCTCGATCCGCATCCCCGCCTCGTACTGCGGCGTGGTCGGCCTGAAGCCGAGCCACGGCCTCGTCCCCGAGGACGGCGTGTTCCCCCTCGCGCCCTCCTGCGACACGGTCGGCCCGCTGACCGCCGACGTCGCCGGCGCGGCGCGGCTGCTGGCCGTGCTCGCCGGACGTCCCGAGCTGGCCGCCGCTGCACCCCCGCCCGCGGCGGCGGTGCGGGTCGGCTTCCTGACCGCACAGGTGGCCGACCCCGCGGTGACGGACGAGGTGCGGGACGCCCTCACGGGTGCGCGCCGCGCCCTCGTCGACGCCGGGCTCGAGGTCGTCGACGTCACGCCCGACTGGGCGACCCGCTGCCGACACTGGGAGGCCGTCCTGTCCACCGTCGTCCTGTACGAGGGGGCGCGGGTGCACGCCGACCGGCTCGCGACCCTGCGGCCCAGCTACGGCCCGGGCACCCTCCGCCTGCTCGACGCGGGCGCCGGAGTGCCCGCGGCCGACCACGCGGCGGCGCTCGCCGAGGCCGCGGAGCTGACGGGGCTGGTCGACGCGAGCCTGGCCGGCTTCGACGTCCTGGCCGGCCCCGCGGCGCCGTTCGTCGCCCCCGAGCACGACCCGCCCTTCGGGGTCGAGGAGAGCCCGGAGGGCTGGTTCACCGGCGTCTACAACCTGACCGGCCACCCGGCGCTCTCGCTGCCCGTCCCCGTCGCGGGGCTGCCCGTCGGGCTGCAGCTGGCCGCCCCGCGCGGCGCCGACGCCGAGCTGCTGTCGGCGGCGCTGGCCGTCGAGGCCGCGCTCGCCGCGGCCGGGTCGGCGGCCGCATGACGGCGTCCACGACCGGGCACGGCCGGGTCGCGGTCGTCACCGGGGTCGCGCACGGGATCGGGGCCGCGATCGCGCTGGCGCTGGAGAAGGACGGCTACCTGGTGCACGGCGTCGACCGGGACACCGTCGACATCACCGACTCCGGCGCGGTCGACGCGTTCGTCGCCTCGGTCGGCCCCGTCGACGTCCTGGTCAACAACGCCGGCGGGGTGGTCGGCCAGGTCGGGCGTCCGCTGGAGGACGTCTCCGACGACGACTGGGCCGCGGTGGTCGGGGCCAACCTCACCGGGACCTTCCACTGCACCCGCGCGGTCGTCCCCGGGATGAAGCGGCAGGGCTGGGGCCGGATCGTCAACATCTCCTCCGGGGCCGGCCGCAGCGTCAGCCTCACGGGGATCCAGGCCTACGCGAGCGCGAAGGCCGGGCAGATCGGCTTCACCCGGCAGATGGCGCACGAGCTCGGGCCGGCCGGGATCACCGTCAACTGCATCGCCCCGGGGTTCATCCTCTCCAACCCCACCTCGCAGGCGCAGTGGGACGGCTACGGCGCCGACGGCCAGGCGAAGCTCGTGGCCGGGATCGCGATGCGCCGCCTCGGCAGCGCCACCGACATCGCCCACGGCGTCTCCTTCTTCGTCAGCGACGACTCGTCCTGGATCACCGGGCAGACCATCTCCATCGACGGCGGCCATGGCCTCTTCTGAGACGGCGGCGCCCGGCCCCGACCCGCTGGTCCTGCAGCCGGAGTTCCTGGAGGACCTGGCCGCGTACGTGGCGATCCCGAGTGTCAGCCGGGACGCCGATGCGGCGACGATGCGGGCCGCCGCCGACTTCCTGGTGGGGCGACTGGCCTTCGCCGGCGCCCGGGTCGAGGCGACCGCCGGCCACCCCGTCGTCCGCGGAGAGTGGCTCGGCGCCCCGGGCCGCCCGACGGTCCTCGTGTACGGCCACTACGACGTCCAGCCCGCGGGTGACCCCGACCGCTGGTCGACCCCGCCGTTCACCCTCGCCCACGGCGTCGGCCCGGACGGCGCGGCGGTGGTCCGCGGGCGCGGGGTCACCGACGACAAGGGTCCTGTCCTGCTGGTGCTGGCGATGGCGCGCGCCCTGCTGGACCGCGAGGGCACCCTCCCGCTCAACGTGAAGTTCCTGCTGGAGGGCGAGGAGGAGATCGGTTCGCCCCACCTGGCCGGCTACGTCCACGAGCACGCCGGCGAGCTCGCGGCGGACCTCGTGATCTCGGCCGACGGCGCGATGTGGCGGCCGGGCACGCTGTCGCTCCCGATCGGCTCGAAGGGCCTGCTGGCGCTCGACGTCGCGGTGTCCGGGCCGTCGCGGGACCTGCACTCCGGGCGCTACGGCGGGGTCACCGCCAACCCCGCGCACGTGCTGGTGTCCCTGCTCGCCAGCCTGCGCGGGGACGACGGGGAGGTCCGGGTCGACGGGTTCTTCGACGGGATGCCCGCCCTCGGCGACGACCGCCGGACCGAGATCGCCGAGGTGCCGTTCGACCCCGAGGCCTTCCTCGCGGCCGCGGGCGCGGGCGCACCGTTCGGGGAGCCCGGGTACTCCACGCTGGAACGGCTGTGGGAGCGCCCGACGCTCGAGGTGAACGGCCTGCGCGCCGGCAGCAGCGCCACGATCATCCCGGCCGTCGCCACGGCCCACGTCACCTGCCGGCTCGTCCCGGGCCAGGATCCGGGGCAGGTGCTGGCCGCCGTGACCCGCCACCTCCTGGGACGCCCCACCCCGCCCGGGGTCACGGTCACGGTGACCGCCGAGCCGGGCGCCGTCCCCGCGTACCGGATCGACGCCGACCACCCGGCGATCCGGGCCGGCGTCGCCGCGCTGCGGGCGGCCTCCCCGGGTGCGCCCGTCCTGCTCGACGTCGTCGCCGGCACCCTGCCCGCGACGACCATGTTCGAGCGTGAGCTGGGGGTCAAGACGATGTTCTTCTCCTTCTCCACCTCGGACGAGAACCTGCACGGCCCCGACGAGTTCTTCCGGGTCGCCCGCTTCGCCGAGGGGATGCGGGCGTGGGAGCAGCTCTGGCGCCTGCTCGCCGACGGCCTCGAACCGGGACGGGCCGCATGAGCGCGTCGGTGGCCGACTCCGGCGCCGCCCGGGACGGCGACCCCCGCGGGGCCGGCTACCGGCCGTACTCCTACCTGCGCGCGGGCGTGGACTTCCCCGCGTTCGACCTGGTCCCGGAGTTCGACCGGGTCCCGCCCTACGACGGCGGCCTCAGCGCCGCCGAGCGGGCGCGGGCCGACCGGCTGCTGCGCGAGAGCCTCGTGATCAGCCTGCACGACCACCCGGTCCGCTTCCCCGCCGACATGACCCAGACCCCGGCGCACTACCGCACGGGCCGCCAGCACACCGCCTACGCCGGGCTGGCCGGGTCGGGGATGACGGTGGTCTTCGACAACATGATGGACGGCACCGCCTGCATCAGCGGGTCCGCGCCGTGGCGCTGGGACGACATCGTCACCGACCTCGGGATGCGCCAGGCCGACCTCGCCCACCAGGACGGGGTCGCGGTGGTCCGGCGGTTCGGCGACATCGCCGCCGTCCGGGCGGCCGGGCAGGTCGGGATCGTCTTCGGCCTGGAGGCGGCCACCCCGATCGAGAACGAGCTCGACCGCCTCGACGTCCTGTACGGACTGGGGATCCGCCAGATCGGCATCGCCTACTCCGACTCCAACGCCCTCGGCAGCGGCCTGTCCGAGGCCGTCGACGGCGGGCTCACCGCATTCGGCCGGCGCGCCGTCGCGCGGATGGACGCGCTCGGCCTGGCCATCGACGTCTCGCACTCCTCCGACGGCACGGGGATCGACACCTGCCGCGCCAGTGCCAACCCGGTGTTCTGCACCCACGGCGGCGCCCGCGCGATCTGGGACATCCCGCGCATGAAGTCCGACGACTGCCTGCGCGCGGTCGCCGACACCGGCGGCGTGATCGGGATGTCCGCGGCCCCGCACACCACGGTCTCCGCCGCGCACCCCCGGCACAGCATCGACTCGGTCATGGACCACTTCCGGTACTGCATCGACCTCGTCGGGATCGAGCACGTCGCCTTCGGCCCGGACACCCTCTACGGCGACCACGTCGGGATGCACACGGTGTTCGCCGGGATGCTGGGCACCGCGACGTCCGGGGCGCCGCCGCACGAGCGGGTCGCGTACGTCGACGGCCTGGAGAACCCGACGGAGAACTTCCCGAACATCTGTGGCTGGCTCGTGCAGCACGGGTTCTCCGACGACGAGATCACCGCCGTCCTCGGACGCAACGTCGAGCGGGCGCTGCGCGACGTCTGGGGACCGGCGTGAGCATCTCCACCACGACCCACCGAACCCACCGAACCCACCGAGCCCACCGAACCGAGCAGTGAGGGAGTCCAGTGAGCGGACCGGAGTTCATCGAGATCAACGGCTGCCGACTGCGGATCGAGGTGCTCGGCCCCGAGGGGGCGCCCGTCCTGATCGCCCACCACGGCGGGGGCGGCATCGGCTCCCTGGGTGAGCCGAGGCGGACCTTCGGGCCGCTCGCGGACCTCTTCCGGGTCGTCGTCTACGACGCCCGCGGCTGCGGCGAGAGCGAGGCCGTGCCGCCCTACTCCCACGCCCAGTGGGCCGCGGACCTCGACGCGGTCAGGGAGTGGGTCGGCGCCGAGCAGGTCGTGGTGGCCGGCGGGTCCTACGGCGGTTTCATCGCGATGGAGTACGCGGTCGCCCACCCGGACCGGGTGTCCGGGATGATCCTGCGCGACACCGCCGCCGACGGCAGCAACCTCGAGATCGCGTTCGCCAACGCCCGCGCCCAGACCCGGGTCGAGATCGACTGGGACCACTTCGACCGCTACTGGTCGGGCCACGTCGACAGCGACGAGCAGCTGAAGCAGTACTGGGGCGAGCTGATCCCCCTCTACGACCAGGAGTACGACCCGGTCCGCTCCGCCGCCGCGGTCGAGGCCGGGATCTACCGGCACGAGGCGCACAACTGGTGCTTCGTGCACAACTGGCCGGCCTACGACCTGAAGCCCGCGCTGCCCGCGCTGACCTGTCCCACGCTGGTGACCGTCGGGCGCACCGACTGGGTCACGCCGGTCTCGTGCTCCGAGACCATCGCCGCGCTCATCCCGGGTGCGGAGCTCGTCGTCTTCGAGAAGTCGGGCCACTCCCCGCAGGTCGAGCAGGCCGCGGAGTTCCAGGCGACCATGCGCGACTTCCTGCACCGCACCGTGCTGGGCGCCTCCACCCCGGCCTGAGACCCGGTTCCCGGGCTGGCTGCGGGGGTCCGACCGAGCGGGTCGCTCGCCGCCGCCCCTGTCCCGGATCGACGGCCGACGGCCCCGATGGGGGCGTTCGGGTCGCCGCCGGCCCGTCGGATGTCGATTCCGGACGGTCGGGCCCCGCGACGGCCGGGACGAGGGCCGTGGAGAGGTCCACGCCGGCACCGGTCCGCGGGTCGAGGTGCCGTCACCGGGGCGGCCCGGTACAAAGGGGGCGGCCCGGACGGCGGGCGGTCCCGGCCGCCGCGTCGCGGGCGGGAAGGACCTGCCCGCACGGGGGCGGCGGGTGGGAGCGTAGGACGGCCTGGGGAGCGCAGCGACACCGTGGTGGACGTGGGCAAGACGATCGACCGGGCGGACGGCTTCCAGCAGCGCCACGCCTGGGCCGCGGTCCCGTTCGGGATCTACAAGAAGTTCGGCGAGGACCAGGCCGGCAACCTCGCCGCGCTGATCTCCTACTACGCGTTCTTCTCGATCTTCCCGCTGCTGCTGGCGCTCACGACGATCCTCGGCTACGTGCTGGCCGGGAACGCGGCGCTGCAGAAGAAGATCTTCTCGAGCGCGCTGGGCAGCTTCCCGATCATCAGCTCCAGCACGAGCGTCAAGCCCCTCACCGGCAACGCGTTCGCGCTGGTCGTCGGGCTCGGACTCGCGCTGTGGAGCGGGCTGGCCGTGGCCCAGCAGGCGCAGACCGCGTTCAACGTCGTGTGGAACGTCCCGCGCGTCGACCGCCCCGGCTTCCTGCCGCGCCTGCTGCGCAGCCTGGAGCTGGTCGTGGTGGTCGGCGGCGGCCTGATCGTGACCACCCTCGTCCAGGGCTTCATCAGCGGGACCAAGAGCTACGGCCTCGACCTCGGGTACGGCCTGGTCGTGGTCGGCGCGGTGGTCGGCATCGTGCTGAACGTCGGACTGCTCATGCTCCTGTTCAACCGGGGCACGGGTCGGGACCTCACGTGGCGGGCGGTGTTCCCGGGGGCGGTGGTCGGCGGCATCGGCTGGTTCGTGCTGCAGAAGGTCGGGACGCACC
>CAXSIB010000170.1:0-6826 GCA_964237095.1 uncultured Actinomycetales bacterium | reverse complement strand
GATGGGCCGAGCAGACCCTTCTGCACCTCGTCGAGCAGAGCAGCTGCGACTGGGTGAAACTCGATTTCAACCTCGACCCCGGCCTCGGCTGCGACCGGACCGATCACGGCCACAGCGCCGGCGACGGCCTGCACGGGCACTACGTCGCCTACTACGCGATGCTCGACGCGGTCCGGGCGCGGTTCCCCGAGCTGGTGCTGGAAAATTGCTCGTCCGGCGGGCTGCGTACCGACCTCGGAATGGCCCAGCACACCCACCTGACATTCCTGTCTGACCCGGACTGGCCGGAACACAGCCTCCAGCTCTACTGGGAGGCCCTCACCACACTCCCCCCGGAGCGGCTGCTCCGCTGGAGCTTCTCCCAGTGGCGTGGTGACCATCCGCAGCAGAGCTTCGACCCGGCCGATCCCGGCCTCGACCCGGCCACCTTCGACACCTGGACGCGGATCGCCATGCTCGGTGGGTTCGGGATCTCCCTCCGCCTGCCCGAGCTGCCGGCCTGGGTGCGCGACCGCCTCGCCGTCCACATCGGCCTCTACCGCGACGTCGTCCGCAGCTACCTGCCGGTGTCGCGGATCCACCGCCTCACCGGGCAGCCGCTGCGCTACGGCCGCGGCGAGCGGGCGCCGGCGTTCCAGTTCGCCCACCCCGACGGGACCCACCTGCTCGCCTCGTTCGACCTCCCCGGTGCCCCGTCGGCGACCACCCCGGTCAGGCTCCGCGGACTCGAACCGGACCGGACCTACACCCTGCGTTGGCTGGGGGATGACCGGCAGGAGCGGGTGATCGGCGCGCAACTCCTCGATGACGGCCTGGACGCGGCCGTCGGTACGCCGGGGTCGGCGCTCGTCGAGCTCACCTGAGCCGGGCGTCGCTCCCGACGGACGACCAGGCAAGGACCCGCCCCCACGGTGCGGAGGGCACGGTGAGCCAGCCGCAGGACACCAGACGGCACGACGACCGGGAAGGCGACCACATGAAGGCACTCGTCTACGAAAGTCCCCGCCGCATGGGGCTGCGTGAGCTTCCCGACCCGGTCGCCGGGCCCGGGGACGCCGTCATCCGGGTCGCCTACTCGGGCATCTGCGGTTCCGAGCTCTCCGGTTTCCTGGGGCAGAACAGCCTCCGCGGCCCGGGTGCGGTGTTCGGGCACGAGTTCTCGGGGACCCTGCACGCACTGGGACCCGGCCCCCAGGCGGGCGCGGCCGGTGCCGCCCTCACCGTCGGGCAGCCCGTGACCGCCAACCCGTTCGTCGGATGCGGGCACTGCCCGTGGTGCCGGACGGGCCAGGAGCAGCGCTGCGCCGCCCGCCAGCTGCTGTCCGCGTCGCTGCCCGGAGCGAACGCCGAGCTGGTGCGCGTGCCCGCCCGCTGCGTCCACATCCTGCCCGCCGGGATGTCCCTGTCCGACGCCGCGATCGTCGAACCCGCCGCCTGCGCCTGGCGGGCGATCTCCCTGGGCGCGGTCCCCCCGACCGGGACGGCTCTCGTGGTCGGTGCGGGCACGATCGGACTCCTCGTCCTGGCGGCGTTGAAGGCCGGCGGTGTCCGCGACGTCCTCGTGGCCGACACCAACGAGGCACGCCTGCAGATCGCCGCCCGCGCCGGGGCCCGGGTCCTCGACCCGCGCGCAGGTGACCTCGGGTCGGCGGTGACCCAGCTCACCGGCGGCGGCGTCGACGCGGCCTTCGACGCCGCGGGCACCGACGCGACCCGCGCCGCGTGTGTCGGCGCCGTCCACACCGGCGGTGCCGTCGTCCTCATCGGTCTGCACGACGCGTCCTCGCCCATCGCGGTCAACGACGTCGTCCGCCGAGAGGTCCAGTTGCGGGGGTGCTTCGCCTACTCCGGGGCCGAGTTCGCCGAGGCGCTCGCCCTCTGCGCCGATGGCCGGCTCGGGCTGCCCGAGGGTGTCGTCGAAGCGGACCTCGCCGACGGCACCGCCTGGTTCGACCAGCTGCTGACCGGGGCCGGCGCGGTCACGAAGGTCCTCCTGCGCCCAAACCCGGTGACGGCCCGATGACCCGCACGCAGCGGCTCGATGTCCACGACGGCTGGTCCCTGCACGGGATCGAGACGGTGATCGTCGAGAACGGCGTGCTCCGCCTCGTCCTCATGCCGCGCCTCGGCGGGAAGATCTGGCAGCTGACCCATCTCGGATCCGGCCGCGACCTGCTGTGGCACCACCCCCGACTGCGACCCGCGCCGGTACCCCGGGGCGCCGTCTACGACGACGCGTTCGTCGGCGGCATCGACGAGCTGTTCCCGAACGACCTCCCCGAGACCCTCGCGGGGGAGGAGTTGCCCGACCACGGGGAGCTGTGGGGGACCGCCTTCGACCACGACGTCCACCGGTCGGAGCAGGACGTCGTTGTGCACCAGTGGGCGTGGACGACCACCTACCCGTGCCGCAGCGACACCTGGATCACCGTGCGACCTGGTGACCCGCGGGTCACCGTCCGGCGGCGCATCGCCAACGAGGGCTCGCGGGAGCTGCCCTACCTGTGGAAGCTGCACGCCGCCGCGGCGCTCAGCCCCGGCGCCCGGGTCGACCTCCCGGCCACCACCATGCTCGCCGAGCCCCTGCCGGCGCAGACGAGCGGGCCGGCGCGCGGTGACGGCGGTCCGGTCCGGTACAACTGGCCGCTGCGCCCCGGTCCCGACGGCGACATCCACGACCTGCGCACTGCCCCACCCGCGGGATCGGGCCTGGCGGAGTTCCAGTACGCCACCGCCCTCACCGCCGGCTGGTGCGCGCTCAGCCACCCGGTCGACGGCACCGCGCTGACCCTCGCCTTCGACCGGTCGGTGTTCCCCAGCTGCTGGACCTTCGCCAGCTACAGCGGATGGCGCGGTCTCGAGGTCGTCGTCCTGGAACCCAGCACCGGCTGGCCGGTCTCGGTGCTCGCGGGAATCGCCGCCGGAACCCACCGGACGCTCGCCCCCGCCAGGTCCTCGACACGACGGTCGTCCTGACCGCGGCATCCGGCGCCCACCTCGGGGTCGCCGGGGTGGACCCGGACGGCACCGTGCACCCCGTGCTCGGATGACCGATGCTCCGATGACCGGTGTCGACGCCGCCCTGCGGGCGCCCTTTGACGGCCGGGTCGCCCTCGTCACCGGCGGCGCCTCCGGCATCGGCCTCGCCTGCGTCCGGCGGCTGGCCGCCGGCGGAGCACAGGTGATGGTCGTCGACACCGCGATCGACGCTGCCCTGGCCGCGGCGGCCGCCCTCCGCGCGGACGGACTGGCCGTGGACGCGGTCCGCGCCGACGTCACCGCAGCCGACCAGGTCGACGCCGCGGTGGCCCGGACGGCGGCGGTGTTCGGCCCGGTCGACCTGCTCGTCAACAACGCGGCGATCTCCTCGACCGTGTCGTTCCTCGACGACGACCGCGCCGGCTGGCGGGCCGTGTTCGACGTCATCATCGAGGGGGCCTACCTCTGCTCGCGGGCGGTGGCCCGGCCGCTGGTCGCCACCGGCCGACCGGGCACCATCGTCAACGTCTCCTCCATCAACTCCAGCCGCGGAGCCACGGGCACGAGCCACTACAACGCCGCGAAGGGCGCACTGGACCAGCTGACGCGCTGCCTGGCCGTCGAGCTCGCCGACGCCGGAATCCGGGTCAACGCCGTGGCGCCGGGCTTCGTCGACACCCCGATGTCGGTCGTGGACGGGGTGAGCGAGCTGACCACCGACTGGTTCGCGTCGATCTACCAGCGCCACGGCCGCCTGCCCCTCCGCCGGGCGGCACGGCCTGAGGAGATCGCCGCCGTGGTCGCGTTCCTGTCCTCCCCGGACGCCTCCTACATGTGCGGGGCGGTCGTCCCGGTCGACGGCGGCCTGTCGGTGACCTTCTGACATGACCACCCACCGATCGGGAGCACCGCACCCATGACCACGCCACGCGTCGACGACGTCGCCGCCTTCTACTTCCGGCTGCCCGAGGTCCTCGACATCGGCGACGGCAGCCAGGACCTCCTCCTCGTCCGGGTCCGCTCCGGCACCGACATCGGATGGGGGGAGTGCGAGGCCTCGCCGCTGACCTCACTCGCCGCCATGGTCACCCCGATGTCACACAGCGCCTGCCACCCGGTCCTCGACTCCGTACTCGGCCAACCGATCCGCGGGGCCGCCGACATCGCCGCGATGAGCACCGCCGTGCGCGCCCGCAGCTCCGATCTGCTGCAGGCCGACCACGCGGTCTCCGGGATCGAGATCGCCCTGTGGGACCTGCTCGGTCACCGCGAACAGACACCGGTCTGGTCACTGCTCGGGTACACCGCCGCGCACCCGCGCACGCCCTACGCCTCAGCGCTGTTCGCTGACCAACCCGCAGACACCGCGGCGAAGGCCCGGGGTATCCGGGTGGCCGGTTTCCGGGCCGCCAAGTTCGGCTGGGGCCCCTTCGGTGCCGCCGGTGTCGCCGCGGACGAGGCGCAGGTCCGGGCGGCGCGCGACGGTCTCGGACCGGACATCGAACTGCTGGTCGACGCGGGCACGGTGTTCGGAGAGGACGTGGACGCAGCCGCGGCCCGGCTCCCGGTCCTCGCCGAGTGCCGGGTCGGCTGGTTCGAGGAACCCTTCGTGAACGGCGCCCTCGCCGCCCACCGGGCGCTCGCCACCCGGCCGGGCGCGGTCCCGCTGGCCGGCGGGGAGGGCTCCCACACCGCGGTCCAGGCGGAGTCCCTCGTCGAGTCCGGTGCTGTCAGGTTCGTCCAGGTCGACACCGGCCGCATCGGCGGGATCGGCCCGTCGGCGCGGGTGGCGGCCTACGCCCACGCGCGAGGGGTCAGTTACGTCAACCACACCTTCACGACCAGGTTGGCGCTGTCGGCCTCCCTGCAGCCCCACGCCGGACTCGCCGGCCACGACCTCTGCGAATACCCGGTCGAGGCCTCACCGCTCGCCCGGGCCCTCACCGGCCCGGTGCTCGAACCCGGCGCCGACGGGACGATCCAACTCACTGACGCCCCGGGCCTGGGGATCGACATCCACCTCGAGGCGGTCCGGCCCTACCTGGTCGACACCGAGATCACGGTCGCCGGCCGGGTGCTGTACCGGACCCCGGCCCTGTGAGCGGCGAGTGGACCCGAGCACCAAGAACGTCCCAGGTCGATGTCGATCCCCGACATGACACCCGTGACGAGATCAACCGCTGATCCGGGGCGACCATCACCGCGCGAGCGCGCTGTCTTCGTCTGGGAGTAAACCGCCACGGAATGGTGGCGGCGTTGACCCGCCAGGGTCGGGCGCGGCCGGCCGCGGGGACCGTGAGCCTCGTGGGTGGTTCCGCGCCCGGTGGGGCCGGCCGCGGTGACTGCGGGCCTGCCGCTGACAGCCGCGACGGAACCCCACCGTCCGCGAGATCTCAGCCCGCAGGTGAGGGTGACAACCCGCCTCACATCCGGTTCGAGCAGACAGGGCCGGACGTGCCGGGATCGGGACCATGGCCTCGGGCACACCGGCAGAAAGACGTCACCGACATCAACTACCGCTGCCCACCGATAAAACCGACCGGGAGCGTGCGACGGCAGAGCAGGTCAGCGGGTCGGCAGGCGGGGGACAGCGGCGCATGCTGCGGGGTGCGGTTGTTCGTGGTGACGGTCGTGGGCCGGGAGCCGGCGCCCGGGCGGCTGGTGGTTAGCGAGCGGGTCGAGGTCGGTCGCGGTCGGTGGTGGCGGTGGGGGTTCGTGTACCGGCTCCATGACGGCCGGCTGGTGATCCGGCTGCAGGTACGCGCGCGGGACGAGGCCGCTGCCCGGCTCCGAGGGGCGCGGGCGCTGCTCCGGGCGTGGCCGTTCCGGCTCGAGGACGCGACCACCCAGGTGCAGGAGCTGTACCGGCGACGGCACGGCTGGACAGTGGAGTGGTCCACACAGGACCCGGGGCACACAGACGGGGACGGCGGGGGAGCGGACGCACTGGTGCCCCGACGGCCGCGCGGACCGGTCGGGCCGGCGGTGGCTGCACGTGAGGCCCGGGACGGGTTATAGCGGGGGAACCGCACCGATCCGGGTGCTGGGAGCCCGGCGCTGCAACCAGCCCTGGCCCACTCGTCCGGTTGTACTGGTGACCGATCGTGCACCCGCGGCGGCCGTGCCGTCGGGTGGTGGATCCGCCGCGGGCGGTGCTGGTGGACCTGCGGATGGGGCCGCCGACCCGGCTGGGGGACATGCGGCGGGTGCCGCTGTACCTGTGGTCTGACGGGCTGCTCCTGGGCGGGGTCCGCCCGGGGGAACTCGTCGGGTGGGTGGCGTCCACCGCGGGGGGTGTGGGGCCTGGTCGACGTGGACCTGCGGACCGGATCCGGCCACGGCCGCCTCGTCGTCCGCCAGCCGCTCCCGGCGCGGGCCATCACCGCTGCCGGTTGACCTGGGCGGCCGGGTCCGCCGGCGGGTGCAGCCGTGCGGCGGCGGGGTAGCCCGCGTGGCCGAGGGGTCGTCCTCCGGGCTCATGGGGCGGGGTCGCCGCGGACGGTGAGGGTGGTGGGGTCGAGGGCGGCGGCGAGGCGGGCGGCGGAGGGGAGCACCGCGCGGGTGTCGGCGGGGAGGGCGTCGTCGGTGTAGTCGGCGACCGCGAGGGGGCGGTGTCCGCGGACAGGGCGTAGCGGACGATCCGGTCGTTGCGGCCGGCGACCAGGAGCAGGCCGATGGTGGGGGCGTGGCGGTCGGGGCGGCGCAGGCGGTCCTCGACGACGGCGACGTAGGTGCCGAGCTGGCCGATGTGGGCGGGTTCGAAGCGGTCGATCTTCAGTTCGACGACGACGTGGCGCAGCTGCTCGACGTGGAACAGGAGCAGGTCGACGACGAGGTCGTCGCCGTC
>CAXSIB010000169.1:0-6844 GCA_964237095.1 uncultured Actinomycetales bacterium | reverse complement strand
GGGCTCGGAGACCGCGCCCGGCTCGGTGGCGGGGCCGCCCGCGCGGACCGTGACCCGGCGGGCGCCCGGGTCGATCGTCACCGGGCCGAGCACGAGCAGGCCGCCGAGCGGGTCGGCCGGGTCGCCGGAGCCGCCGGAGCCGGGGAGGCCCGCGCCGGGACCGCTGCGCCGGAGCACGGCCCGGACCCGGGCGACCAGCTCGCGCGGGCTGAACGGCTTGGTCAGGTAGTCGTCGGCGCCGAGCTCGAGGCCGAGGACCCGGTCGACCTCCTCGTCGCGGGCGGTGACGAAGAGGACGGGCGTCCGGTCCGCCGCCGCCCGCAGCGCGCGGCAGATCTCGATGCCGTCCATCCCGGGCAGGCCCACGTCGAGCACCACCGCGACCGGGCGCAGCCGCCGGATCGCGGCCAGCCCGGCCACCCCGTCCCGCTCGGTGTGGACCCCGAAGCCGTCGCGGGTGAGGTACAGCCGCTCGACGTCGGCGATCGCCGGCTCGTCCTCGACGACGACCACGAGACCCGGGCCGGACACCGTCAGGAGTGTGGCATCAGGCGCCGGCGGAGCCGGTGGACGCCGCTGCCTTCGCGGCGGGGTGGACCGCCAGGCGGAGGACGTCGGCCGTCGTGCCGGACTGCTGCGCGACCACCCGGACCCGCTCGCCGACCGTGACCGACGCGAGGGGCTCGACGGACCCGTGCTCGCGGACGCGGCTGGCCGCGGTGACCGCGTAGACCTGCGTGTGGCCGTCGACGCTGCGGACGGTCACCGAGCCGGTCCCGGTGCCCGGGGCGCTGACCGCGGTGACGGTGCCGCGCTGGGCGAGCAGCGTGACGTCGGCGCCGCGGCGGCGGACGGTGAGCTGGCCGTGCTCCGCCCGCGCGAGCAGGCCGGCGTGCGCCCCGTGGTGGGCCTTCGCGGGTGCGGCCGCCTGGGTGCCGCCGCCGGTGGCCCACGCGGCGCCCGTGACGCCGACGAGGCTGACACCCGCCATGATCCCGCCGGTCACGAGCTTCGAGATGCCTGTCATGTCCGGTCTCCTGGTCTGTCGCTCTGTGCTGGTCCGGCGGCCGCTGTCCGCGGCTGCCGACGTCCATGGAGCCACCGGCCGGCGAACCTCCCGTGGGCGTCGTGTGCGGATCAGGTGAAGACGGCCGGTCAGGGAGCCGTGCGGCCGGCCAGGACGTCGGAGAACACGGCCAGGTGCGCGTCGATCATCCGGTCGGCCGAGAACCGCGCCACGGCGTCCGCCCGGCACGCCGCACGGTCGATCCGGTCGAGGCGGCCGACGGCGGCGACGGCCCGGGACACGACGGCGGCCTCGTCGGGGCCGGGGGCGACGAGGAAGCCCGTGACCCCGTCGCGGACCAGCTCCGGCAGCGACCCGAGCGCGGTCGCGACGACCGGGGTGCCGGTGGCGAGGGCCTCGACGACGGACAGCCCGAACGGCTCCGAGAACGCGATGAGGTGGAGCAGCGCCCGGGCGCCGCCGAGGAGCCGGTCGCGCTCGGCCGGCCCGACGGGGCCGACGTACCGGACCGCGGCCCCGTCGACGAGGGGCTCGACGGCGTCGCGGAAGTACCGCTCGTCCTGGACGATCCCGGCGATCACCAGCGGCAGCCCGGCGCGGCGCGCCACCTCGACCGCGAGGTGGGTGCCCTTGTCCGGGTGGATGCGGCCGAGGAACAGCAGGTACCCCCCGGGCGTCGTGACCGGGGTGAAGGCCGCGGTGTCGATCCCGTGGTGGACGGTCGCCGCGTAGTGCAGGTCGGGGTGCCGGTTGGCGTCGCTGATCGCGACGTAGTGGGCGATGTCGTCGTAGGCGCGGTAGACGGCGACCACCGCCTCGGAGGAGAAGCCGTGGACCGTCGTCACCACCGGGGTGTCGACGAGGCGGCTGTAGGTGAGCGGCCGGAAGTCGAAGTGGTTGGCGAGGACGTCGAAGTCCCCGGCCCGCTCGAACGCCGCCGCGTCATGCAGGGCGCCGGCGACCCCGGCGTCCACCCGGTCGTCCTCCTCGTAGCCCGCGGGCGCCGTCGCGTGCAGGTGGGCCGTCGTCACGGAGTCGGCGCTCGCGAACAGGGTGACCTCGTGACCGCGGGCCACGAACCCCTCGGTCAGCGTCGACGCCACCTGCTCCCAGGGGCCGTAGGACCGGGGCGGCAGGCGGTGCGCGACGGAGGCGATGACGCCGATCCTCATGCTGCTCCTGAATGCGGTCGGGACAGGACTGCAGACATTCTACCGAATGGGCGGACGGCCTCCCGGCCGGGTGGACAGGAATGACCTCCGACGACCGGGCGTGCTTTCCGGGCGACGACCGGCCCACGTCCGGCCGGTCGACCGGCCGCTGGTCAGAGGCGCAGGTTCCCGGGACCAGCCGAGCCTGGCCGCAATCGTGCTAAGCTGCGCACAGCACGAGCAAGGAAGCCGCTCACAATGAGCACAGCACGAGGACGGCAAAGGCACGCAAGCACCGTCGCGGTGCCGCAGGTGCAATCCAGCCAGGTGATCCGCTCACTTCCCCAGCATTCCGCCCGTCAGCTCGGTGCGCGTTCTCCGGACGTGCCGCCGAGCTTTGTCACCGGACGTCCCGGGGAGTTCCGGGCCCGTCCCCCCGACCAGATCCCGGTCGTCGCCTCATGCCCGCCGTCCTGCCGGACGGCTCGCCCAGGTGCGGGAGCCGGCCGCTGACAGCCAGTGTCGGCTCGTCGCCAGTCGTGCACCCGTCGCCCTGTCAGGAGGGTCCGCGGTTGTCCGTCTCCTTCGGTGTCCTGAGCACGTACCCGCCCACGCAGTGCGGGCTGGCGACGTTCAGCCACGCCCTCGTCAGTCATCTCGCCCCGGCCGACGAGGTCGGCGTCGTCAGCGTCGTGGACACTCCCGAGGCCCGGCCGCGACCGGAGGTCACCCACCAGTGGGTGCGGACCGACCCCGGCGGCGCGGCCCGCGCGGCCGCGGCCCTCGACCGGTTCGACGTGGTGGTCGTCCAGCACGAGTACGGGATCTTCGGCGGCCGGGACGGCGCCGACGTCCTCGCGGTCGCCCGCGCCGTGCGGGTCCCGCTGGTCGTCGTCCTGCACACCGTGCTGGTCACCCCCAGCGCGCACCAGCGGGCGATCCTCGAGGAGCTCGGCCGCCTCGCCGCCACGCTCGTGACCATGAGCCACACCGCGCGCCAGCGCCTGGTCGACCACTACGCGGTCGACCCCTCGCAGATCCGCGTCATCCCCCACGGCGCCGACGCGAGCGCGCCGGCCCGGTCGGTGGAGCCGTCGCGGTTCGACGGGGGGCGGCTCGACGGGGGACGCCCGCCGGCCCCGCCCGTCGTCCTCACCTGGGGCCTGCTCGGGGAGGGCAAGGGCATCGAGTGGGCGATCGACGCCATGGCCCAGCTGGGCGACCTGCGGCCCGCCCCGGTCTACCGGGTGCTCGGCCAGACCCACCCGAAGGTGCTCGAGCAGCACGGGGAGGCCTACCGGGAGTCCCTCGTGGCGCGTGCCCGCGCCCTCGGGGTGGCGGGCTCGGTGCAGTTCGACGCCCGCTACCTCGACCGGGCCGAGCTCCAGCGCCGGATCCGGGCCGCGGACGTCGTGCTGCTGCCCTACGACTCCCGCGAGCAGGTGACCTCCGGGGTGCTCATCGAGGCCGTGGCCGCGGGCCGGCCGGTCGTGTCCACCGGCTTCCCGCACGCCCGGGAGCTGCTCGCGACCGGTGCCGGCCTCGTCGTCCCGCGCCAGGACCCGGCCGCGATCGCCCACGCGCTGCGGCGGGTGCTGACCGAGCCCGGCCTGGCCGCCGGGATGGCCGCGGAGGCGTCCCGCCTCGCCCCCGCGCTGCTCTGGTCGGCGGTCGCGGACCAGTACCGCGGCGTCGCCGCCGACGCCCTCGTCCACGTGGGCGAGCTCGCGACCGCATGACCGCCACCCTCACCCTCGAGCGGACCGGGGTCCCGGCCGTGTCCTACCGGCACCTCTTCCGCCTGAGCGACGCGGCCGGCCTCTTCGAGCACGCCAAGCTCACGGTGCCCCGGCCCGAGCACGGCTACTGCGTCGACGACGTCGCGCGGGGGCTGCTGATCGCGGTCCGCGAGCCCCGCCCGACGCCGCGCCTGACCCGCCTCGCGCGGACCTACCTGGACTTCGTCGTGGCGGCCCAGGTGCCCGACGGGCGCTTCCACAACCGCCGCGGGCTGGACCTGCGGTGGGAGGACGAGGCCACCCTCGAGGACTGCTGGGGCCGCGCCCTGTGGGCGCTCGGCACGACCGCGGCCCGCTCGCCGGAGCCGGCCGCCCGGGCCCTCGAGGCGTTCGACACCAGCGTCGACCGCCGGTCGCCGGACACCCGGGCGATGGCCTTCGCCGCCCTCGGGGCCGCCGAGGTGCTCACCGTCGACCCGACCCACGCCGGGGCGCGGGCGCTGCTCGCCGACGCCGCGGTCCTGATCGGCCGGGCGTCGGCCGGGGCCCGCTGGGGCTGGCCGGAGGCGCGCCTGCGCTACGCGAACGCGGCGCTGCCCGAGGCGCTGCTGGCCGCGGGCTCGCTGCTCGGCGACCCGCGGCTGCTGGCCGACGCACTCGCGATGCTGAGCTGGCTGCTCGACGTGGAGACCGCGGGGGACCACCTCTCGGTGACGCCGACCGGGGGCTGGGGCCCGGGCGAGCCGCGGCCGGCGTTCGACCAGCAGCCGATCGAGGTGGCGGCGCTGGCCGACGCGTGCGCGCGGGCCCTCGACATCACCGGGGACCCCCGCTGGGAGGTCGCGATCGACCGTGCGGCGGCGTGGTTCGTCGGTCAGAATGATGCCGGGGTCGCCCTCACCGACGCCGTCAGCGGCGGCGGCTGCGACGGTCTGCAGCTCGACAGCCGCAACGAGAACCAGGGAGCGGAGTCCACCCTCGCGATGATCTCCACGTTCCAGCACGCCCACCGCGTCCGGCGGTACCGCCCGGTGCCCGCCGTCCCGCGGTGACCACCCGGTGACGGCGGCGAGCCCGACCGCCGGCGGCCACGGGGTCGGCGGCCCTGCGGTCGACACCCTCGACGTGCGCCGCGACCCGACGGTCCTGCGACCCGACGCCGCCCGCGTGATCACGCGGCTCTTCCTGCCCGGGCAGGAGATCCTGCCCGACGGGGTGTCGCGGGCGGACGCCGTCCTGCACCGGATCCTGGCGCTGACCGACGAGCAGGTGGCGGCGACCCTGGCCGGGACGGTCGCGGCGTTCGGCGGGCGCCACCGTGACCTCGACGCCACCTTCGACGAGCACTTCGCGCTCGTGGCCCACCGGCTCCCGGACGGGGCGGACCCCTCGGCCGAGCGCCGCCGGCTCATCGGGGCCTACTCCACCCAGGAGTACGCGGTCGAGGCCGCCGCCCTGTTCAACCCGTCGATGGTGGCCCACCCCGACCAGACCGGCCTCGCCCCGGGTGATCTGCGGTTCGCCATGAGCGTGCGCGCGGTCGGCGAGGGGCACGTCTCCAGCGTCGAGTTCCGGACCGGGGTGCTGGGGCCCGCGGGCGGCCTCGTCGTCGACGAGCCGGGCCGCGACCTCGTCGCCGGCCGGTCGGAGTCCGCGGTCATGTCGCGGGACTTCGTCCGCGACGCCCTGGCCGGGCGGGCCGACGCGCCCTTGGCCGAGCACATCCTGAGCCTGCTGCCGGCCCGCTTCGACGCCACCCACCTGACCGCCGCGCTGGCCTCGGTCGGGCGGGACCGCCTGACCCGCGGCAGCTCCGACGCCGTCGTCGCCCGCGTGCGGTCGATCGCGTCGGGCAACTACCGGCTCACCTTCCCCGCGGGCCGCCCGCTGTCGGAGCGGGTGATCTCCCCGACGAGCGCCGAGGAGAGCCACGGCATCGAGGACGTCCGCTTCACCCGGTTCGTCGACGACGACGGCACCGTCGCCTACCAGGGCACCTACACGGCCTTCGACGGGAGCCGCGTCGCGCCGCGGTTGTTCCGGACGACGGACTTCGAGACGTTCGACAGCTCCCAGCTGACCGGCCCGGCGGCGAAGAACAAGGGCATGGCCCTGTTCCCGCGGCGCGTCGGGGGCCGCTACCTCGCGCTGTCGCGGTGGGACCGGGAGAGCATCGGGCTCGCCCACTCCACCGACCTCATGACGTGGAACGGCACCGACACCGTCCAGACGCCCGAGCAGCCCTGGGACCTGATCCAGCTCGGCAACTGCGGGCCGCCGCTGGAGACGCCGGCGGGCTGGCTCGTGCTCACCCACGGGGTCGGGCCGATGCGGGTCTACGGGATCGGGGCGGTGCTGCTCGACCTCGAGGACCCGCGGCGCCTCCTCGGGGTGCTGAGGACCCCGCTGCTCACCGCCGCCGCCGACGAGCGCGACGGCTACGTCCCCAACGTCGTCTACTCCTGCGGCGCGCTCGTGCACGGCGACACCCTCGTGCTGCCCTACGGGTGCAGCGACTCCCAGATCCGCTTCGCGTTCGTCGAGCTGCCCGCACTGATCACGGCGCTGCTGGCGTCACGGCCGCCGCACTGACCGCCGAGCCGCTCACGGTGGAGCTCCTCGTCGAGGTGCCGCGCAGTGATCGGCTACGTACGGAATGTGCTATCAAAGACCGGTGGCACTGACGATCACCACCGGTGGACCGGGGCGCGCCGGGTGAACCGAGACACCGACCAGCGCCTCGCCCGGGTCCTCGTCGGGTTCGCCCACACCCTGGGCACCGACTTCTCGATCCAGAAGATCCTGGACCACCTCGTCCTGCGCATCGTGGAGATCCTCCCGATCACCGGGGCCGGGGTGATGCTCATGGGCCCGCGCGACGAGCTGCACTTCATTATAATGTTCCCGTGATGTATCAACCGACTGAG
>CAXSIB010000168.1:0-6846 GCA_964237095.1 uncultured Actinomycetales bacterium | reverse complement strand
GCGACGGAGAACGCCCGCCGCATCACGTCCCTGCGGGTCACGGTGAGGTCGATGACGGTGTCCTGGGCGAGCTCGTCCATGAGCTTCTTCCTGCCGTTGTCGCAGAGCCGGTTGTCATCCGGAACATACATGGGATGTCTGTTTCGGTCAACGGACGTTGAGGTCTGTGACCGGCGTACGGTCCGCGGGAGAGGCGCGTCACCCGCTCCGTCGAGAGGACCGATCGTGAGGGTCACCCTGCACACGAGACTGCGGCCCGGCCGGGAGGACGCCTACCGCGACGTCCACCGGGTCATCCCTCCCGAGCTGGCCGAGGCGCTCCGGCGGGCCGGTGTCCGGGACTGGGAGATCTGGGTCGACGGGGTGGACCTGTTCCACGTCCTCGACGTCGACGACTACCGCGCCATGCGGCGCGCCATGCGCGACGACCCGGTGAACACCGCCTGGCAGGACCGCGTCGGTCCCCTGCACGACGTCGCCGACTCCTACGACGGCGACGACGACGGGCTCACCCGACTGTGGAGCCTGGCCGCGCAGGTCGGACCGGTGGAGGCGGCGGCCGTGCCTCAGCTGTAGCCGCGGGTCCGGCCGGCGGTCCTCGTCCGGCGGGTCGTCGCCTTCGACCGGTCGAGAGCCTTCTCCAGGCTCGCGATGTGGACGGTGGCCCAGGCGCTGGCGACGTCGGGCTGTCGGGCGACGATGGCGTCGCACATCGACTCGTGCTCGAGCACCGTGCGCGTGACCGCCGCCGTGTCGATCAGGAACCGCCAGATCCGGGCGCGCTGGGTCGGCGCGGCCAGCCCGTCGAGCAGCGACGCCAGGACCGGGTTCTTGGAGCCGGCGGCGATGCACCGGTGGAACTCGATGTCACGCTCGACGAACTGGTCGGCGGTCCCGCGCTTCTTCAGCTCCGCGAGCGCCGCGGTGAGCCGCGCGTGGTCCGCCGCGTCCATCCGCACCGACGCCAGCGCTGCGGCCTGCGGCTCCATGACGCGGCGGACCTCGAGGAAGTGCAGCACCGAGTCGTCCTGGTGGAAGTCGACGGCGAAGCTCATGACCTCCATCAGCAGCGAGGGATCGAGGCTCGTGACGTAGGTGCCGTCGCCCTGGCGGACGTCGAGGATCTTCATGGCGGCCAGCGCACGGACGGCCTCGCGGAGCGCGTTGCGGGAGGCGCCCACCTTCTCGGCCAGGTCCGCCTCCCGCGGCAGCCGCTGCCCGGGGCTCAGCTCGCCGTCCAGGATCATGTCCTTGATCCGGGCGATCGTGTCGTCGGCGATGGGCACCGGTCACCTCGCTCTCCTGCCGGCGCTGCGGCCGGGGCCGTGGGCGCCGGGTGCCGTCCAGCGACGCACAGTACGGTCCCGCGCCGGGGTCGGGCGCGGGGGGCCGGTCGTCACCTCGGTGCCATGCTCGCCACGGGAGCCGGGCCGCCGGCCGGCCGGCGACGACGACCCACGGACAGGAGCCCGCGATGGCGGAACAGGCCACGGCGGACGGCGTCACCGGCGCCGACGGCGCGGTGCAGCACGTGTTCGGGGAGGAGGGCGCGCCGACCACCGTGGTCGAGTACGGCGACTACGAGTGCCCGTACTGCGCGGCGGCCGCGCCGGTCCTCGCCCGGCTCGTCGAGGAGTCCGCCGGCCAGGTGCGCCTGGTGTTCCGCAACTTCCCGCTGTTCGAGGTCCACCCGCACGCCCTCGTCGCGGCCCTGGCGGCGGAGTCGACGGTCGCGTCCGGGTCCTTCTGGACGATGCACCGGCTGCTGTTCCGCGAGCAGGCGCACCTGCAGGACGACGACCTGCGCCGCTACGCCGGGCAGGTCGGCGCCGACCCGGCCGCGGCCGCCGGCGGGGCCGCCCAGCGGTTCGCGCCGACGGTGCAGGCCGACTACACGGCGGGCATCCGGGACGGGGTCCAGGGGACGCCGACCCTCTTCGTCGACGGGGCGCCGTACGAGGGCCGGATGGAGCTGGCCGCGCTGCGCCACGCCACCCGGCGGTCAGGCCCGGGGGCCGGCGGCGGGGGCGGTCGTCCAGGGCAGCGGCGGTAGGGCCCGCGGGGCGGTCTCACTCAGCGGGGAGCACAGCGGGGAGCGTTCGCCCAGCCAGCGCAGGATGATCGCGCCGAGCACCGCGGCGACGAGCGACCCCCCGAGGATCCCGATCTTGGCCTGGTCCCGCAGGACGGGGTCGTCGAAGGCGAGGTCGGTGACGAACAGGGAGATGGTGAAGCCGATCCCGGCGAGCACCGCCCCGCCGGCCAGGTGGCTGTACCGGACCCGGCCGGGCAGGTCGCCGAGCCCGGTCCGCAGCGCCAGCACCGACGCCCCCGTGATCCCGATCGCGTTCCCGGCGACGAGGGCGAGGGCGATCCCGAGGGTGAGCCGCGACGTCACGGCCTGGTGGAGGATCGCGGGCGAGAGGTGCACGCCGGCGTTGGCGAGTCCGAAGGCGGGCACCACGAGGTAGGCCGACCACGGGTGCAGGATCTCCTGCAGGCGCTCGCTCGGGGACACCGACGCCGCCGCGGCCACCGACGCGAGCCGGGCCCGGGCGGCGCTCTGCTCCTCGACCAGCGCCCGCCCGTACACCGCGAGCCGCTGCACCTGCTCGTTCTTCGACGGCCGGGCGGAGATGAGGAGCCCGACGAGGACGCCGGCCAGGGTCGGGTGCACGCCCGAGCGGAACACCGCGACCCACAGCAGCGCCGCCAGCAGCAGGTAGGGCGCGAGCTGCCACACCCCGAGCCAGCGCAGCGCGAGGATCACCAGTACCAGCACGCCGGCCACGGCGAGGGGGAGGACCCGCAGGTGGTCGGTGTAGAAGACCGCCATCACGGTGATCGCGCCGATGTCGTCGACGACGGCGAGCGCGAGCAGGAAGAGGCGGAGCTGGTCCGGGCACCGCGGGCCGAACAGCGCGAGCACCCCGAGGACGAACGCGGTGTCGCTCGACATCACGATCCCCCAGCCGTGGCGCTCGGGGTGGCCCCACGTGACGCCGAGGTAGATCGCGATCGGGACGACCATGCCGCCGACGGCGCCGAGCGCGGGCACCAGGACGGTCCGGCGGTCGCGGAGCTCCCCGGTCGTGAGCTCGCGGCTGATCTCGAGGCCCAGCACGAGGAAGAAGACCGCCATCGCCCCGTCGTTCACGTCGCGCAGGAGGTCGAGGCCGACCGTGTGGGTCCCCGCACCGAGGAACAGCCGGGTCCCCCAGAACGACGCGTACCCCCGCCACCACGGGGAGTTGGCCCACAGCAGGGCGATCACCGTGGTCGCGAGCAGCGCGGCGCCGCCGCCGGCCTCGTTGGCGAGGAACGCGCGGACGGGCGGCGACAGCGACGGCACCCCGATCCGCAGCGGCGGCCCCGGGCGGCCGGGCTGCGTCCCGAGCCGCGACGGGCCGACGAGACCGTCCTCCACCACCACGACCGGGGCGACACCCTGGGCGGGACCCCCGGCGGCCACCGGGTGCGCCGGGGGGTCACGCGGGGCGTCCGGTCGGGTGCCGCTCACGGGTGCGCCCCCTCCCGGGCCGGAGCCGCCCACCCTACGGACCTGCCGGCTCCGACCGACCCGTGCCGGAGATCGGTACCGTGGCGCGCCTCGCGCCCGAGACCGCCCGCGGGGCTCCGCACCTCACCGGAGGGAGCCCGCCGTGGGCCGTGTCTTCGCACAGGAGTGGATCTCGGTGGACGGCCTCACGGCCGGACCCGGCGGCGTCTCGCCCCTGCCGGCCGGCGGCGGGCCCGTGCCGCTCCGTCTCCGCGAGAGCGAGACCTGGCCAGGCGGGACGGTCCGGCTGCGTCCCACCGCCCGTGCGGGTGCGGACCACCCATCCGAGACCCGGGGTGACGCCGTCACGGGGTCGGGACCGCGCCGTGGCCGTCTCCGGCGAACGCGACCCGGAAAGGCAGGAGCATGAGAGCTCTCCTCACGTCGAACGGGATCACGAACGGCACCCTCCGGGAGGCCCTGGCGGACCTCCTGGGCAAACCCGTCTCCGAGTCCGACGCCCTGTTCGTCCCCACCGCCGTCTACCCGTTCCCGGGCGGGTCGGCGATGGCGTGGCAGGCGCTCTGCGGCCCGAGGTCGTCGACCCTGGCCGGACTGGGTTGGAGATCGTTGGGGATCCTGGAGCTGACCGCGCTCGCGAGTGTCGAGGAATCCGCCTGGCTGCCGTCGGTCCGGGGTGCCGACGCCCTGCTGGTGTGGGGTGGCGACCCCCTGTTCCTCGCCCACTGGATGCGGCGCTCCGGTCTGACCGCGGTCCTGCCGACCCTGAGCCCCGACGCGGTCTACGTCGGGGTGAGCGCCGGGAGCATGGCGGCCACCGCCACGATCGTCGAGACGTACACCGAACCACCCCGCGGCCACCACGGACCGCTCACGTCGGAGGACGTCGTCTTCGCCACCCCCCGGGGTGACGTCGACCGGATCCTGGCCTCCGGGCCGGGAGCGGGACTCGTCGACTTCGCGGTGATCCCGCACCTGGAGCACCCCGACCACCCGGACGCCTCCCTGGCCAACGCCGAGAGGTGGGCGGCGCGGATCCCGGCACCGACCTACGCGATCGACGACCAGACCGCCATCCGGGTGGTCGACGGCGTCGCCGAGGTCGTCTCCGAGGGGCAGTGGAGGCTGTTCCAGCCCCTGGACCGAGGCCACGGCAGACCGTTGCCGAGACCGCCTCCACAGCACGGTCGACACCTTCGGGACACCGCTGGACGTCGCGGCCAGCGAGCTCGCGATCGAGACGTTCCTGCCCGCGGACGCGGCGGCGAGTGCCTGGCTGACCCGCGCCGCCGCCGGGTGGATCCCGGCGTGGCCGTACCGACGGCACCGACAGCGCCGGGAGCCGGCCCACGCGTCCCGTCCCCGGCTCGACCACGACCCCGCCGCCCTCGTCGCCCGACCCGGCCGGCCCGGCCGGGCCCCGGTGCCGCCCGCTCAGCTGCGGGCGGCGTGCAGCACCCGGTCGACGAGCCCCGGGCCGGTGCCCTCGGCCGGGGTCAGCGCGCGCAGCGGCGCGGCCAGCCGGGTGGTGAAGAAGTCCATGAACCCGTCCGGGTCCGGACCGGCGTTCTGCGCGACGAGGTGGTCGAAACCGGCGTCCACGAACTGCTGCGCGACCTGCAGGTAGCGGGGCACGTCGGGGCCGCAGGCGAACTGCTGCTGCACGTCGTCGGTGGTGACGGTCGTGGTCGCGGCGGCGAAGTTGACGGGGTTGGGCAGCTCGGACATGACCTTCCAGCCGGTCAGCGCCCAGCGGGTCTTCTCCACCACCGCCTGCGCCGCGGTCTCCACGTCGGGCGCCCACGCCATCGGGACCTCCGCGTAGGCGGGGCCGTCGCCGCCGAGACGCCGCCAGGTCGCGACCATCTCGGCCTTCGGCTCGGTCGCGAACAGCCCGGTGCCCAGCTCCGCGGCGATCCGCGCGGACGCCGACCCGCTCGCGGCGACCGCGATCACCGGCAGCTCGTCGGGGAGGTCGAAGACCCGCGCGTCCTCCAGCTGCAGGTGCTTGCCCTCGTAGGAGCGGTAGCCGCCCTGCCACAGCAGGCGGATGATCTGCAGGGCCTCCCGGAAACGCTCGTGGCGCCCGCGCACACTGGGGAAACCCTGTCCGACGACGTGCTCGTTGAGCCGCTCCCCGGCGCCGACGCCCAGGGTGAACCGGCCGTCGGAGATGATCGCCAGCGTCGCCGCGGCCTGCGCGATGATCGCCGGGTGGTACCGCACCGACGGGCACGTCACGCCGGTCGCGAGCCCGATCCGGTCGGTCTTCATCGCGATCGCGGACAGCAGGTTCCAGGTGAACGCGGCGTGGCCCTGCACGTCGAGCCACGGGTGGAAGTGGTCGCTCATCTCGACGAAGTCGAAGCCGGCCGCCTCGGCGGCCACCGCCTGCCGGATGATCTCCTTCGGGCCGAACGACTCCGTGGCGAGCTTGTAGCCGATCTGCATGAGCTTCTCCTGCTCCTGGCGCGGACGCCGTTCTCCCGTCATCCAAGGAGCACCCGGTGGTTCGCGCGCGCCGAACCGGTGACCGTCGCCGGCTCGGGGCGGCGCCTCAGCGGGTGGCGGGGGTGCGGGCCGCGGGGACGTCGTGGTCGCGCAGGTACAGCGCGGCCTGGGTCCGGCTCGCCAGGCCGAGCTTCGCGAGCATCGCGCTCACGTGGTTCTTGACCGTCTTCTCGGTGCTGCCGACCCGCCCGGCGATCTGCCGGTTGGTCAGCCCGTCGGCGATCAGCCCGATGATCCGCCGCTCGGTCACGGTCAGCGACGCGAGCCCGGCGTCGGCCGTCGCCGGCTCGCGCAGGCGGCGCAGCACGTGCTCGGTGACCTCCGGGGACAGCAGCGACTGCCCCGCCGCGACCCGGACGACGGCGTCGACGAGGTCGTGCCCGCGGATCTGCTTGAGGAGGTAGCCCGACGCCCCCGCGAGGATCGAGGCGAGCAGCGCGTCGTCGTCGTCGAACGAGGTGAGGATCAGCACCGCGGTGTCCGGGACGGCCTGCTTGAGCGCGCGGCACACCTCGACCCCGCTGCCGTCGGGCAGCTGGACGTCGAGGAGCACCACGCGCGGACGCAGGGCCGGGATGCGGCGGACGGCCTGCCCGGCGTCGGCGGCCTCCCCGACGACGGTGATCCGCGGGTCGCTCTCGAGCAGGTCCCGCAGTCCCCGTCGGACGATCTCGTGGTCGTCGACGAGCACGACGCTCACGGCGCCGACAGCCGGGTCGCCCCCGGCGCCGACACCGGCTCGGGTCTCCAGGGTTCCGGTCATGCCGCCAGTGTCGCCGCCGCCGGCGCGGGCCGAAGGGGTCGGCGGTGGGGGG